>WFNG01000122.1 GCA_015488735.1 Bacteroidales bacterium
AAGAAATCTTTTTTGCGCAGGTGATGGGAAGAGAAAAGATATTTAAACGGATGCCTTTTCTCAGGCATGAAAGCGATCATGTCTATGTTGTTCTGTTTGGCAAAATCTTTCAGTGCTGCCTCTTTGTCAGGAGTTTCTTTAAGGCAGAAAGAAATTCTTCCTTCAGCCTTTTCTTTTTCAAAAGCCTTTTCCAGTTCTTCTATTAAGATAGTTGCTTCTTTGTTCTCTTTTTCCAAATGGAAATGGCAAACGTGAATCTCGAAATTTAAATGGCCGAGCAGGGAGAATATCTGTTGTATCGCATGAATATCCAGCTTGTTAAAGTGAGTGGGGTACATGATATTTTGAATCCTGAAATCAGGATAATTTTCAGGTACTGCCAACACGGGAATAGTGGCTTTCTCCATAATTTTTACAGCCATACTTCCTTCCAAAAAGCCTTTTTTACCTTGTCCGCGGGTACCCATTATCACCATGTCCAGCTTGAGTTCTTCACAAGTTTCCGTTATTTCCCAGCTGGGGTCTCCCCCTTGAAGAGAAGAAGTTACGGTAATATCCTGGCCAGTAGTTTTAATAAGTTCTTTAACTTGTTTCTCTATGTCTGCCAGTTGTTGCTCTGCCTGCTCCTTAAGTGCCTGTACAATATCGCTGTTAAAAAAGACATTGGTGTCCATAGCCTCCGGAAAACCGGAATCAGGAATCATTATCTGGTCATTATAAATATGGAAAAGCTGGAATGTCGCTTTTTGATTGCCGACAAGCTTCATGGCATACTTGCATGAGTGAAGGCTGCCTTCAGAAAAATCTACCGGAATGAGAATGGTTTTCATGTGCACTATTTTTTTAATATGGGAACCCGCTTCCGCTTCCCTGAAAATCAGTTTGTGAATACGAAATCTTATAAATTTACCAATACAAATGTAACTATTTTTTACAATCCCAGACCAAGTCCTGCCAAACCAATCAGAAATCCTATTACCACATTGATTAGTTTTACAAGGATAAAGCTTTTGCGTGATTCGGCAAGCAGCGGCAGACTTCCATGTCCATCCTGAACAATGGAACTCGCCAGCAGGATACTGAATGGTAAACTACCACTGGCAAATAATATTACAAAGATCAGGTGAGGCCCCGATTCGGGAATAATACCTATTAATACAGCAGCAACAAGTACCCAGAACATGTTTTGCTGAATTAGCTGATGAAGGTCGAAATGTTTCATCAACAGGGCAAGGAACAACAATGTGAAAAAAGTCCAAAGAAATATTTTGGCAAAATGTTTTTTTATGATATGTCCCCACAGATGCTTTTCCAGAAAATGGTTATTGACGATGAGAATAACCACGGTTGAAAGAAAAATTACACTGAAAAATGTAATTTTAATCCAGATGGGATCTGTATCTTTAGGCTGGGCTGCACCTATGTTGAGCAGACCATGAAACATTCCGCCGGAAATATGTTCATCAAGCGTAATGAAAGAGACAAAAAACAATATGCTTACCAGCATGAGAGCCCTGGTAGGGGTAATGTGTTTTAGCTGATACCACGATGTTTTTGCATTAAATCCGGAACATTCCGGTATTTTGTGTACATGAAGATGCTTTTCAGAAGCATTGGCCAGAAATTTCTTTTTAAAAAAGCGGTCTGTCAATATCCCGGATAAAACCGCGATAACAAAAATAATAAGGTTTAGTATCAAAGCTTTTTCCGGAAACAGGGCAAACATGGCAAAAGCCTCATCTCCTGAAGTGGCTATCATGGTGGCTACCAGTGCGCCATTCCCAATAATATCGTGTACGTATAATGAAACGGCTGTGTAGGCACCCAGACAGCCGGGTGTAACTCCCAGAAAGGAGCCGAGCAAAACCTGCTTCCATTTATTTTTCTCAATACCCTTGCTCCACAATCCTTTTGTCAATACATTGAGATACTCAATAATGAGCATCATCGACATTACAAAAAATGTAATCAGCAATGTTTGTTTTATGACTGGCAATAAGTTAACCATGAATCTTTCTGTTATTATCAACTACCCAAAAGTATAAAGAATTAGCAGATATTTAAGGGCAGTCCGTTTTCTATTTTGAAATCATAATAAATAAGGCTTTTTCAGCTTCTTTTTTCAGCTATTTGTATGGAAATAATTATTTTTGTCAATCATTTACTAAAATACTTTAAATGGCAAAAATAGTTAATCTTACGGAGGCTGCATCCATAGGATTTCATTCCATGATTATTATAGCACAACAAGGCAGCAAGGGGCAAATAAACGTGAACCATCTTGCCGAAAAAACAGGAAGCTCCCGGTTTCACATTTCTAAAGTAATGCAAAAGCTGGTAAAAGATGGGTTTCTTGGATCTCACCGCGGGCCGGCCGGCGGGTTTTATCTTGCAAAGAAGCCATCCGAAATTTCGCTGCTGAATATTTATGAGGCCATTGAAGGAAAACTGGAAGTGACTAAATGCCCTTTGAACCGGCCAACTTGTCCGTTTAACGCCTGTATCTTTGAAGGTGTAACTGTAAAGATGACCCGCGATTTTCGCGATTTTATTAAGGACCATACGCTGGCTTATTATCTGGACAGAGAATAGTGGCGAATTCAGATTATCAGGGACCTCATTTATTCTTTCTTTCTTTCTTCTCTGTGATTAACCACGGTGAATCACCTCGTTAAGGTTTACAAAACTTATTTCCGGTATGCCCTGCGCAAAAAGTCCTGAAACAGGTAGCTGAAGAATAAAAATCAACACCCATTTCAGAATTGGCATTTGCCTGATATTAATTGATCAGCATTATTTCTTTTGGTTGCTTCTTTGCTGGGCCGCCGCCTCAAGTCGTTTTTGGAAATTTGACTTCTTCTTCGGCTTCTTTTTATTCGCTTCAATCTTCTTGAGCAATTTCTCTTCATTAACGGCATATTTGAAAAGATACATCTGCAAGAACGTAATAATATTGGCCAGGAAGTAATAGTAGCTTAAGCCGGCTGCATAATTATTAAATATCCCAAGAAACATGATAGGCATAATGTACATCATGGTTTTCATTCCCGGCATAGACTGCGTTTGTGAACCCATCATTTGGTTGTTCAGGTAGGTGTACATTACGGTAGATACCGTCATTAGCAAGGTAAACAAACTAATGTGGTTACCGTATACCGAACTCAGAATGGGAATATGTTGCGACCATGAATAAATAGAATCATAGCTCGACAGATCGTGTGCCCAAAGAAAAGATTGCTGCCGCAGCTGGATGGCAGAAGGGAAAAACTCGAACATGGCAAACAGGATAGGCATCTGCAACAGCATGGGAATACACCCGGAGGCCGGATTAGCCCCCGCCTTTCGATACAGCGCCATAACAGCTTGTTGTTTTTTCATGGAGTCTTCCTTTTTAGGGAATTTGGCGCCAATGGCATCAACCTCCGGTTTAAGAACCCTCATTTTGGCGGAGGACATGTAGGTTTTGTAGGCTATGGGGAACAGCGCTGTTTTCAGTAAAATGGTAAGTACCAGAATAACAATTCCATAATTCCATCCGTAACTGCCTAACCAGTTGAAAACCGGAATAACAATCCACTCGTTAATCCATGCCAGAATAAAAAATCCCCATCCAATTGGGATCATGTGATCCAGTTGCATTCCATACGATTTCAGTGTATTGAATTTGTTGGGGCCAAAGTAAAATGCCATGGGGATAACCTTATCACGTTCCACATTGTAAGGAATGGTAAGGTCAGCCATCATACTTTTTAAATAATGTTTTGTGGGCGGGTTGTTCTTTATCTTATTAACTTTTAGAACACCATCGTTAAAAAAGTGTTTGGAAATCAAGATGCTGGAGAAAAAACGCTGTTTAAATGAAACCCATTTCAATTTGGTCTTGATGGTTTTATCATCATTTTTTTTCTCTGACAGGTTGTCAACGTTGTCCTTATAAAATTTATAATAAATAGTAGAGCCGTTAAAACGGTCAACAGTCTTTTCTTCCTGCAACATGTCGGCATACCATTTGAGCTCAACATAGTTCATGTTATTCGGAATAATTTTCTGCATCCCATGCATTCCGATGTTGAAATTCAACATGTATTTGTCTCCTTTAAAGGTATAGACATAATCGATGTATCGTGTTGAATCAATTACTCCTTTTGTATTATTGGCATAAACCCGCATCACAAAACGTAGCGAATCGTTACCTTTAACATAATAATGTGTTTTACCTGAATGTTGTCCTACAACTGAAAAATAGAGTTTGTTTGTATTTATAACCTTGTTATTGTTGGAGAAAAAGGATATGCCAAAGCGGCTGGTAGCAGAGTCGAACAGATAAAGGGGACGCTTATCCCAGGTTTTGTATTTTTTTAATTCTACAGAGTTAATAAATCCACCTTTTTTGCTGATACTGAATTTTGCCAGATTTGTTTCAATGGTATAATATTTCTCTTTTCCACGGGAGGCGATGGAGAAAGTACTATGATTCTGTGTTATACCGGAAGCCTTTTCGGCAGTGGCTTTTGGCTGCTGTGCCTGAACCGGTTGCTTATTTTGGGCTTCTTTCGCTTTTTGGGTATTCTGGTTTTTTAATGCTGTGCTTTTGGCACGATTGGCAGAGTCGTTGTAACGCTGCATGACCAAGGCTATGGAGTCTTGTTTTCTTTTTTTGGCGGCCAACTCTTCTTTGGATGGCGTCATCCAAATGGAATAACCAATCATTATGGCGGCAATCAAAACAAAACCGAGAATGGAATTTTTATTCATGTGTCTTTGTGTCTAAAAGAGGGGCAAAGATAAACAGAATTTTGTTTTTTTGTTGTTAATGAAACAGGAAATGTCTGCTTCTTGTGATAAGCTTGCAAACAAATGGTTTCTGCGGAGATTAAAAATGCCGAAAACCTTTTTACCTTTGCGCTTTTTAAATAGAAAACATGCGTAAACTGTTAAATGAAGAGTTGGGCCGGTTGGATGTGCCTGCTTTTAAAAAAGCGTCCAAGCTACCTATTAAAGTAGTACTCGATAATGTGAGAAGTCTTAATAATGTGGGATCTGCTTTTCGTACATCGGATGCTTTCAGGATTGATGGGATATATTTGTGTGGTATAACAGCAAAACCGCCCCATCGCGAAATACAGAAAACAGCACTTGGGGCTACGGAATCAGTAGATTGGAAATATTTTACCACCACAGCCGAAGCAGTGGAAGCTTTGCGTGCAGAAAATTATCAGATAATCGCCATAGAACAGGCTGATGAAAGTGTTGAATTACAGGATTTTAGTGTCGATCTTGAAAAAAAATATGCGTTGATCTTTGGCAACGAGGTAAAAGGGGTTGAAGAGGATATTGTAAAAGGTGCAGATGAAGTCGTTGAGATTCCCCAGTTCGGTACCAAGCATTCACTAAATATTGCTGTGAGTATAGGTGTGGTGCTGTGGAACTTATGGGCAACTTTACGAGAACCAGAAAAGAAAAAAACTTTTTTGTAAAATTGTTGTAAAAGCCTTGATTTGTGATGTAAATTAAAAAAAAATGTATATTTGCATATTATACTTTAAGTTAAAATATGTATCTATAGTTAAAGAACGAACAATTATATAAATAAAAGTCTGAAATTTTTTAAATCATAAACCTATTAACATGAAAAAAAATTATTCGATAACCCGGGTGCTCATACTGAGCATTTTGATGGTCCTCCCGATGGCATTTTATGCACAAAGTGCTTCTCCGGGCAAAAAGGACAAACAAAAAACTGAGAAAAAAACCAAAAAGGCCAAAGAGAGCTTTTCTCCGTATCTTTTTGGTCAGGTCCAATATGGGGCTTCCTGGCCTTTTGCTGAGGTTGCTTCTACAACTTTCGTTCCGGATTTAAGCCACAAAAATGTTTTTGTCGGAACCGGAAGTTTGGGTTTTGGCTGGCAGTTTCTTTCCTGGATGAATGTGTATGGAGGGCTGAACCGCGGATACGCTAAAGGATTTATTTCCAGTGGGAATAGCAAAGGGAAAAGTAAATATTTACCAAATCCGGCCCATAATTATTGGTTTACATCCGATTTTTTCGGCGCTGACCTTAATCTTGGTTTTAACCTTTCTAATCTTTTTGCCGGTTATAAATCACGTTTAGTTGATTTTGGCGTGCATGTTGGTTTGGGACAAGCACAGTGGAAATCTAAGACCTATGATGAAACCGCAGGTAGCCTTATTGTAAAAAATGGATATAAAGGAGGTACCGGTTCTCATAATGGGGGTATTGCTAACCGTAAAGTGGCTATGACTATTCCGGTGGGCGCTGATGTGAATTTTAATATTAATGATAAATGGGCTGTCTATGGTGATTACACTTATAATTGGTGGGATACTGATTTGTTGGATGGTGTTGTGTCTGGTTATGGAAATGGTGGGAAAGATGGTGTTGTAAGTGCTTCCGTTGGTGTTCGGTATAAATTTAGGCCGGGCGGTGTAAACGCTATGGCTAAAAAAGCACTGGAGAAAACCACCATCAGCGCTGTTCCCAAAGTACTGGTAGAAGATGCTGACAGTGTTGAGTTTACCGTTAACGGAACCTTCCCCGCAAAATATTTCAGTAAAAATGCTGTTATGATGATTCAGCCTGTAGTGAAATATGAAGGTGGTGAAAAATTACTGAAGCCCATTAAATTGAAAGGTGAAAAAGTAGCCGGTGCAGGAGAATTGATTAGCTATCAAAACGGTGGTTCATTTAGTCATACTTACAAAGTGCCTTATGAAAAAGGGATGAATGTTGCCCAACTGGTTTCACAATCGGTGGTTTATCCATACGCAGGAAAAGAGTATGCTTCGGTGAAGGATGCTGTTTCGGGTGATAAGAAGGCAAAAACGATTGCAGACAGAAAAATTGCAGATGGAACTATTGTTACCGCCAGAGCTTTTACACATAATGAGAATTTCTATTTTGCGCCTGACAAATATCAAAAAGAGACCATTATTACCAATAAATCAGCTTTATTCTTTAAAGTTAATCTGGCAAAACTCAACTGGCGTTTGCCTCTTAACAAGAACAAGGAAAACTACGATGCTTTAAAAAATAATCTTACAGACCTTTATAAAGGATGGAAAGTTAAAAGTCTTGATATCCAGGGATGGGCTTCTCCTGAAGGCGAAGAGACATTTAACCAGGGACTTTCTTTACATCGTGCCCAAACTATGGAGAAATATGTAAAGGCTAAAATTAAAAGAGACCTTCGGAAGAAAGACAACAATTTTGCTTTCAAGAATGTTAAAGACCTTACTTTTAACATTAACGCCAATGGCCCTGACTGGAACGGATTTATGAAAGCTGTTGAAAAATCAAATATTACAGACAAATCAGCTATTCTAAATGTAGTTAATTCTGCCAACGAAAGTAAAAAAGAAGAAGAAATCAGAAATATGATTCAGATTTATCCTGCACTGGAACGTGATATTCTTCCTCCTTTGCGTCGTGCTGTTCTTTACGTAAATGCTTTTGAACCCAAAAGATCTGCAAGTGAAATAGCATCACTTTCCACCAGTCCTAATTACGGCGAGCTGAAAGTTAATGAAATTCTGTACGCAGCAACGCTTACCAATAATCTGAATACTAAAAAACAGATTTATGCCAATGCAATGAAAAAATATCCTAAATGCTGGAGAGCCGTTGCCAATGCAGGTGCAGTTGAAGTTGAACTGGGTAATTATAACGAAGCAAAAGCTTTGCTTATGAAAGCAATGAAGATGAATAAGAATGCTTCTGTAATACGGAACAGTATGGGAATCCTTCAGGCCAGAATGGGTAATTTTAAAGATGCGGAACGTTGCTTTACTATGGCTCAGAAACTTGGTGCTAATGAAAGCTACAATCTGGGCATTGTCAACATCATGAATGGTAATTATGCCAAGGCTGTTCAATTATTGAGCAATAAAAAGTGTGATTACAATTTGGGTCTTGCCCAGATGCTGAATGGAAACCTTAGCGCTGCCACCAGTACCTTAAAATGTGCCAAAGAAAATGCAGCTACGGATTATATGCTAGCTGTTGTAGGAGCACGTAAAGGTGACAATTCTATGGTTTATAATTATCTTGCCAAAGCCATTAAACAGGATGCTTCTTACGCAGGAAAAGCTGCCAAAGACCGCGAATTCCTGAAGCTTTTCAATCAGACTGATTTCAAAGCTCTGACAGGTAATAAATAGATTTAAGAATAATCAGAAATTAAAAAAGGGAGCCAACGGCTCCCTTTTTTAATTTTATGGAAAATACCTCTTGCTTATTGATTCATTAATGCTTCAATTTCTTCTGCTTCAATGGGAAAATCAGCCATCAGATCAACAGGTTCGTTTTCTGTTACCAGAATGTCATTCTCGATACGAATTCCGGTACTTTCTTCCGGAATATAAATACCGGGCTCACAGGTTAAAATCATCCCTGGCTTCAACGGCTCGTGTTTTGCGCCGACATCATGCACATCCAAACCCATAAAATGAGAAGTGCCGTGCATGAAGTATTTTTTAAATAACGGGTTGTTTTTGTCTTGTTTTTTTATGTCTTCTTCGCTCAATAATCCCAGTTGTATCATCTCTTTTTCCATCAGCCTGTTGGCTTTGTCGTTAATATCATTGATGGTATTACCGGGAACATAAAATTTCTTCACTTCTTTCATAACTGTTAAAACGGCATTATAGAGATCTTTCTGCCGGGGAGTAAATCTACCACTTACCGGAATAGTCCGGCTTAAATCAGCGGTGTAGTTGGCATATTCAGCACCAAAATCCATGAGCAGCATGTCTCCTGCTTTGCAAATTTTATCATTTTCGGTATAATGCAATACGCAGGCGCTTTTTCCCGAAGCAACAATAGGGG
>WFNG01000123.1 GCA_015488735.1 Bacteroidales bacterium
CAATAAGGGTGAAAGGGCAACTTCTTTCGAAGGAGATTTCTCGTCGCTTCCCTTCCCTCGAAATGACAACAAAAATAAACCTGTCATTTCGAACGATGCGGGAAGGGATTATGCGGTGGCAAGAGAGAAATCTCCTAAGAATCAAAGGACGATGCCCACAAGAAAAGCTGAACAACAGGGTTCTTTATCAGGGGATTTCTCAGTCGTTCCTCCTTCGAAATGACAATAAGGGTGAAAGGGCAACTTCTTTCGAAGGAGATTTCTCGTCGCTCTCTTGCCTGAGGCAAGATTGCTTCCCTCGAAATGACAGAAAAAACGAAGGGGCAACTTCTTGCTCAGGAGATTTCTCAGTCGTTCCTCCTTCGAAATGACAACGAATGCATACGTGGTAACTTTTTCGTAACAAGGTTTATCCCATCAGGATACAGGTATCATTGCCCTTATTTTTACATCCAGTTCTTCCAAAGAGACCAAATCAATTCCCCGCTTCATCGGCCAGCCTTTCTTTACAGGTGAAACAACAAACACTTGTTTTGGGGCAATATCTTCAAAAGCATTATAATTCCCTTTTGTCAATGTGGGAGCATAAGAGGACTTACATTCTATCGCGAATACAGTATTTTTAATATTGATTACAAAATCGACTTCAGCACCATTGCTTGTTCTGTAAAAATAAACAGAAGCTTCCGGAAATAAACCTCTCAGATTTGATAATACGATTTGCTCCCAAACAGCACCAAAAGACGGGTGACCAAACATTTCTTCAAAATTATGCAACCCCAATAACACCGCGGTAATGCCGGAATCAGGGAGATATACTTTAGGGGCTTTCACAAGGCGTTTTCCCAAATTTGAAATATATGGAGGAATCACATCAACCATAAATGTGCTTTCCAATAAATCAATATAATTCTTTACCGTGGTGGAAGAAACGCCGAGTGAGTTTGCCAACGCGGAGTAATCCACCGTTTGTCCGTTTACATGGGCGAGCATTTGCCACAGACGCCGCATGGTAGATGGTGTAAAGTTCCTCCATTGGATCAAATCACGTTCTAAAAATGTAGAAATAAAATCTTCACGCCATGCGAAGGATGCGGCTTCATTGTCTGCCAGCAGGCTGCGGGGGAAAGCCCCACGGGAGAAATATTTTTCAATGGAATACTTACCTTTCAACTCTTTCCACAGAAAGGGGGTAAGCCGCTTATAGCTAATTCTTCCGGCGAGTGATTCGGAACTTTGCTTTAAAAGATCCCTTGAAGCAGACCCCAACATCAAAAAGGAACCCGGTATATTCCATTCATCAACAAGGCTTCTGATCAATGGGAATAATTCAGGTTTTCGCTGCACTTCATCAATACAAATCAATTTGCCTTTTTGCGATGAAAGAAACCATTCAGCATCTTCCAGTTTTTGCACATCAGAAGGACGCTCCATATCTAAATATATACTTTGTGCATTCCTGCTGAGTATTTGTTTTGCCAATGTTGACTTCCCGCACTGGCGAGGACCAATTATGGCTACCACGGGGTTGTTTTTTAACGCCTCCAGCACACCATCTTCTATTTTCCGTGGAATATACATTTGATCAGGTTTCTCATTTACCATGCAAATATAAAACTATCTTTTGAAATTGTATGGAAACAGGAATGTTTTCTTTGGAGAGGTTTTCAATTACCCATTTGTCATTTCGATTTGCCGGAGGCGGAGAGAAATCTCCTTCATAACCAGTCTGTCATTTCGAACGATGCGGGATGGGATTATGCGGTGGCAAGAAAGAAATCTCCTAAAAATCAACGAGCGCCCCCAAGAAAAAGCCGCTGAAAGAGCGACTTCTTTTGGAGGAGATTTCTCGTCGCTCCTGGCGTCGCTTCCCTCGAAATGACAGGGAAAAAATCCTTTACTTTGTAAAAAATTAAGAGAAAATAATTCAAACACTTTTTTATGTATTGCCCTTTTTACTTCCGCATCAAACTGTTTATCCAGAAGCACAAGTTGCAACCGGTAGCAGATGTGGTTCTTTTTGCTATCATCATCTATTTCTTCCACTGGCTCTGGTGGAGTGGCGGACTGAAACATTTTCTGGAGGAATTTGCTTTTTTCCCGGAAACGGAACAGTTTCTGGCCCATCAGGTCTTTCTGCCTGCTGCCTGGATAGTGGAAAATATTCTGCATTATCCCATTAAAACAATGGATAATACAATTTATTTATCCAACCATGCTTATGTCGCCATTGAAGGAGCCTGTTCGGGACTTAAGCAATTTTACGAGTGGACAGTTTTGATGATCCTTTTTCCGGGACCGTGGAAGAAAAAGTTATGGTATATCCCGCTGGGGCTGATTGTTATTCATCTTGATAATATTCTCCGGATCGTGATCCTATCAGTCGTGGCGGTTCACTGGCCTGCTCATTGGGGTTTTATCCACATGTGGATTTTGCGGCCATTCTTTTATGTGGTGATTTTCGCATTATGGATGATTTGGGTTGAAAAAATCCGGCCTGCCAGGGAAAAAACCAAAAAGTCGATAGAAAAAAATAGTTGAATATTGGAAAATCAACTGTGCTTTAGTGTTTTTAAGGGCCACGCACACCCCTATATCCCCTAAAGGGGAAACCTACACACAAATGCAAATCCCTTCAAACAAAAATCAATAATACGATGGAAAAGACTTGACTTTACCGAACAATCACCCGATAGCTGCTGATGTAAGGGGCGTTGAGCAAAAGGGTAACGGCAATACCCACCAACAGACAGATGTTTGGGAAAAGCAGCTTCATGCCGGAAAGAACTAAGATGAAGAGAAATAAAACAACAAACGGGATGAACCAACTATAAATCAGTTGAAACCATAGGTCTCTGCTTTTTAAAAATTGATTGGATCGAATCCTCAATACCCTGCTGAATACAGCAGAAATACGAAAAATGGTCAACAGAAAACCTATCATTAATAAAATCCCGATAAGGTATTGATATATCCCCGATAACCAGAGCCAGGAAAGTGCATAATAAATACCCGTATGATGTGTGATTTCCCAAAGGGGCATCCATAAGGCTATTACCAAAATCAGTAAAGAGGTCCATCCCAAAAACAAACGTAATATTTCAGGTATATTTCGCGTGGGGTTGTGCCTTATCGGGAGAAGAATAATCAGCAGCAAAAAAATAACCTCCGGGAATAAAAACAAAGAGATAACCTGTTTTAAATGCCATTGTTGAGCCGTGATATTGAAAATAAACGAATGCCATTCAATATACCCTTTAAAATTTGATAAAAAGGCTCCTGTTGCCAGCAGGCCACCCTGTAAAATCCGGATAAATGCCCACGCCAGCAACAGGCTCAACGTGCTTTTACCAGCCAATAGAAATTTCTGTTTGGGTAACATTTTATTAAAAACAGGGATATTGTTTCAGATTATTCCTATAAACACAAACTTATTCTGATGTTACACGGTACAAAACACCACAGGTTAAGGGTTTTTCGTATCTGACAACTTTGTAGCTTCCTTCAGGGTTATTGTGGGATACTGTTCTAAAACGACTTCTAGTTTATCCATACATCTGTCTGTATTGAAACGATTTAGTTGGTTACGAAAAAACGAAAACAGGTTTATGAAAGGGTAGTCTGGGTCAAAATCCCGGGGATGAAAATACAATAAATGGTACTTATATTGCTTAAAAAGGTAGTTTACATATACCGAAGGCAAAACCCTGAAATATCCTCCTCCCGAATAGGGGAAGCCAAAGGAAGTGGTTACTAACGGGAACTCGGCAATCTCATAATTTCTGTTTTTTAGGATGAGGGGAATACTTTTGGGTATATGCACAAGTTGTACGGAGCTGTCTGTCTTAATCCCATGGGCAGCAAGGATTTCAAAGGCCCAGGTATCTTTTGGATTTAAGTTAAACCCCGGTGCTCTGTAGGCCGTTACTTTCTCTCCTGTGATATCCTGAATAGTATCCAAACATAATTTCAGGTCTTTTTCAAAATCGGCATGAGAGAGGCGTTGCGGGCTGTGATGCCAATAGGAGTGAGCACCTGTTTCGTGACCTTTTGCATGGATCATGCTGACTACTTCGGGATAATATTTTGCCACCCATCCGAGGATAAAAAAGGTGGCTTTCAGCTCGTGGCGATCCAGCATGTCCAGTATCCGGACGGTATTTGATACAATCTTTGAAGGGAGCTTTTGCCAGATATGCCCGCTGTACTGATGGCGGTTCTGGTGCGTATGAAACCAGTCTTCTATGTCAAAAGTCAGGATATTAACCCCACCGGATTTACTTTTCACAAGAGTCATTAATAGATGTGTTTCATGAGTTTCGGACCAAGGTTTCGGGCCATGCATTGCGGTACAATCCCCCAAATATTTTTCATCAGTTTGTTTTGTTTTATATCCTTCCTGTCAGAATAAACATACAAATGTTCTGTGGCAACAGGCCAATGGGATTTATAAACATGTACGGAGGAAGATTCAGTACTCCGGCCAAAAGAATAAACAGGATTTTTACAGTTTATGCATTCCTTTTCGGTTTTTGAAAAGACATACTGCACCATTTGCCAATGCAACCAGTCCGAGACATAAAAAGGGCGGGCTTCACGAAGCGTGGCAAAAAAGATATTTTCATAAAAACCGTTGTATGAAGCCAATAATGCTGCGCCTGCCTGTTTGTTATTGTAGTAAACGACAAAAAACTTTATGTCGCCATGGTACCAGGTGGAAAACAAGTCCTTAAAAAAACGCTGGCCGTAAGGCAACGACCGGAGCATGGCAATATTTTTGCGGTAAACGGCGTAAAAATCGGAAAGTAATTCAACTCCCCCTGTTTTTAAAACAAATCCCGTGCGGGAAGCTTTGTTAATTTTATGCCGCAGGTTAGGGCCAAGAGCGTTATATAAAAGTGTTTCATCCTTTAAATCAATCCAATACGTTACTTTCTCTGACTCGATAAAATTGTTGTCCCCCTGGTTTCCCAAAGAACGTAACAAAAAGTTTTTCGGTTTTTTCTGATGGAGATGATTGATTTCGGAAAGTTCAATTTTGTAAAAACCGGGGGGAACATTGTTCCGGCTTACATACGAAAAGACACTTTGCATCAAACAAGCTTTGTTGATAAAGCTGTTCTCTTTTTCCAAAACCCCGCCATAGGAGAAATGGGGCAGGCTGACCATTGCCCTTCCTGTAAAAACAACCGGGAAAAGGCCGGCTATTTCATCTTTTTGATAAACAATAAAATAATACGGTTTCCACCGGAAATGTTTTTGGTAAAAAGAAAAAAGGGAGGGATTGAACGAAAAGGGTGCCGGGAAAGGCAGAGAGGAGGTAAAATTGTTCCAAAGCGGAAGGGCGGAGAGGGATG
>WFNG01000124.1 GCA_015488735.1 Bacteroidales bacterium
AAGATTATATGAACGCAATGATGTTAAGTCCAACAAAAAGTAGTGTTTTAAAATCACTTTTGAAAAAAGCGCTTACTACCAAAATAAACGATCGTGAGATATTTATGAAAGGAATTGACTACTCATATTACTATGAAGAAGAGGATTAAGAAAATAAACAACGAACCGCCAATAAATAAGAAATCACAATAAAAATAAACCAATGAAGAAAATTATTTTAATTTCAATTTTTTTTGCATTATTGAATACAGGTTGCAACTCACAAAAAGCCAGAACGACATATTTCAAAGAACAAAAATCCGGAAAAATCTTTAACCGTACTGAACTGAACGAATTCAATGCCCAGGTAATGAAAAAGTTTAAACCAATGTTTAAATCTGTTCGGGTACAAAATGTTATTATTGACAGTACAATATCTCATGACTCAATTATCAAAACATTTGAAATAAAAATAGTCGTTTCAAATAAAATGGATGTGGCCAAGCCTAAAAAAGAAAAAATATACAGTTATCTGAATAAGAAATTACCATCATTTGTCTCATTTAGTCTTAAAAATAAAAAAATTGATCTTTCTAAATTAAACGGGAAACCAACTCTGTTAAACTTTTGGTTTACAACTTGCATACCATGTATTGGAGAAATGCCGGTGTTGAATAAGATCATGGAAAAATATAAAGATAAAGTCAACTTTATTGCTATTACCTATGAAAATAAAAAATCTGTTGAACGCTTTTTAGAAAAACATAAATATAACTTTATACAAATTGCAGGAGCATCTAAATTTATAGATACACTTGGAATTAATAAGTTTCCAAAGAACATATTTATTGACAGAAACGGAATTGTAAGAAGAATTGAAGATGGGATTCCATACGTGAGGAAAAACGGTAATAAGCTGAAAATGGGAAACGGAAAAGAATTTGAAAAATATATTGAAAGCTTACTGTAGCCAACAATGGTTCAAAGTGTATGCCGCAAGTAGTTGTAAATATCACAATTAAATATTAAATGAAAATACTGGAAAACAGAAAAACAAAACTGCGGCACATACCATAACACTCTTTAACAAATTTAAAATCAGGATTATGAGATCAGAAGAATTCAGTGTTTATCAGAATAACATGGAAATGAGAAACCATTTTAAAATAAATCCATGAAAAACATTACAGAACTGTTTCACATAAAATATCCCATTGTTCAGGGTGGTATGATATGGTGCAGCGGCTGGGAACTGGCATCAGCCGTGAGCAATGCGGGAGGACTTGGACTTATCGGGGCGGGTTCCATGCATCCGGAGATACTGGAACAGCATATCCGAAAATGCAAAAAGGCCACTTCAAAACCTTTCGGCGTAAATGTACCGTTGCTTTATCCACAAACGGATGAAATCATGGAGATTATTGTCCGCGAAGGGGTGAAGATTGTTTTTACCTCTGCCGGTAATCCCAAAAAATATACGACATTTCTAAAAGAAAAAGGTATCACGGTAGTGCACGTAACAGCCAACAAAAAGTTTGCGCTGAAAGCACAGGAAGCCGGGGTGGATGCCATTGTGACTGAAGGTTTTGAAGCCGGCGGACACAACGGTTTTGAAGAAACCACAACGCTGATTTTGCTGCAAATGTTGCGCGATGTAATACACATTCCAATAATTGCTGCCGGCGGAATCGGGTCAGGGGCAGCTATGTTTGCCGCTATGGCCCTCGGTGCTGCCGGTGTGCAAATCGGAAGTCTTTTTGCAGCCTCACAAGAATCATCGGCACATGAAGCTTTCAAACAAAAAATTGTTGCTGCTGGTGACGGAGAGACTTATCTGTCGCTGAAACAGCTGGTTCCCGTGCGACTGCTTCACAATCCGTTTTTTGAAAAAGTACGGCAAGCCGAGCTAAACGGTGCCACAAAAGAGGAGCTAACCCAATTGCTGGGTAAAGGCCGTGCCAAAAAAGGGATGTTCGAAGGCGATATAGCCCGGGGAGAACTGGAAATAGGCCAGGTGGCCGGAATAATTGATGATATAAAACCGGTACACCAAATCATTTCCGAACTTATAGCCGGTTTTAGCGAAACAGCCGGAGAAATGAATGGTTTTTTGCTGTAAAGCGGTATCCAAATTTAGAATCAGTTCAAAACAATAATTCCGTAAATTTGTTAGCAGACAAATTACAGATTTAAAAAATATTATCATGAACTTTGAATTTACCGAAGAACAGCTTATGATCCAACAGGCTGCCAGAGATTTCGCCCAACGCGAGCTTCTCCAGGATGTGTTGGAAAGAGATGAAAAAGCAATATTCCCCGCAGAACATGTTAAGAAACTTGCAGAGTTGGGATTTCTGGGAATGATGGTACCACCCGAATATGACGGCGGTGGCATGGACTCCGTTTCTTATGTATTAGCGATGGAAGAAATTGCAAAAATTGATTCCTCTGTTGCCGTCATCATGTCGGTGAACAATTCGTTGGTTTGCTATGGTCTGAATCGTTTCGGCAACGAAGAACAAAAACAAAAATTCCTGAAACCACTGGCTCGTGGTGAAATTATTGGTGCCTTTTTACTTTCCGAACCTGAAGCCGGATCAGATGCCACGCATCAATACACTTCTGCCGAAGACAAAGGCGATTATTATCTGCTCAATGGTACCAAAAACTGGATTACCAATGGTGGCTCAGCTTCTACTTACATCGTTATGGGACAGACACATCCCGAAAAAAAATCGCACGGCATCAACGCTTTTATCGTGAACAAGGACACCCCCGGCATCACGGTAGGCCCTCACGAAAACAAAATGGGGATGCGTAGTTCCGATACCCATTCTGTTATGTTTACCGATGTAAAAGTCCCCAAAGAAAACCGTATCGGCGAAGATGGATTCGGTTTTAAATTTGCCATGATGGTACTCGAAGCCGGACGCATCGGTATTGCATCACAGGCACTCGGTATCGCTTCAGGCGCTTTTGAAAGAGCATTGGCTTATTCCAAAGAACGGAAAGCTTTTGGTACGGAAATCATCAACCACCAGTCGCTCGCTTTCAAGTTAAGCGACATGGCCGTAAAAATTGAAAATGCCCGTAACCTGTGTTTGAAAGCTGCCTGGCTCAAAGACAACCACAAATCCATCACCGTGGCCGGAGCCATGGCCAAACAGTATGCCGCCGACATTGCCATGGAAGTAACCACCGAAGCTGTCCAGATTCACGGTGGATACGGCTACGTGAAAGAATACCATGTAGAGCGTCTCATGCGTGAAGCCAAGCTGACACAAATTTACGAAGGCACTTCCGAAATTCAGAAAATCATTATTTCGAGAAGCCTTGCGAAAAGCTGATTCGTTATTCTTATAAAACAGAAGCCGGGGCAAACAGGTTGTTCCGGCTTTTTTGTGCCATAAAAAACCGGCGAAGATAAATCCCCGCCGGTTTAAAAGATTGATTAACGAATCTCTATTTGTTTGCTTTCATCTCTTTCACAGCTTCAATAAGCTGAGGAATCACTTTGAAAGCATCACCGATAATACCATAATCCGAAGCCTCAAAAATAGGTGCTTCAGGATCTTTGTTAATGGCTACAATAAATTTTGAAGAGCTAACTCCTCCCAAGTGCTGGATTGCACCTGAAATACCAAAGGCCATATACAAATTGGGAGCAATTATTTTTCCGGTCTGTCCAACATGCTCTTCATGCGAACGCCAGC
>WFNG01000125.1 GCA_015488735.1 Bacteroidales bacterium
GCCAAAAATGCTACTTTTCTGAAAGAGTATTATTCCCGGCAGTATGCTCCGTACTATGTTAACCTTATCTGGAAAACTGCTGCAGGGCTGGGCTATGACAATTATTTCGTTAATCGTGATGGTTATCCCATCGACGATGATCATCTGTATATAAACAGGATTGCCGGTATTCCTTCGGTGGACATTATTCAGCTTGATCCGAACAGTCCGAACGGGACATTCTGGAAGTACTGGCACACCCAGGGCGATACGCTGGATAAAATCGACAAACAAACGCTGAAAGCCGTGGGGCAGGTACTACTGACGGTGATTTATAATTATTCGTAAACCTTTAATTTACGGTTTTATTTTATACCCCGCTCCCGCACGATTGCATCGTGTGGTGGTGTTATCCTGACATACAGAAAAAACAATATCAAGAAAAATAATAGTTTTGCTACATGAGCCGAAATTACAAGTTTCATAATCCCGTTGAAGAAGGCTTGGTTTTTCATGCAGAAGATTATCCGTATAGTAGTGCAATAGATTATACCGGTGAAAAAGGTTTGTTAGACGATGTTGTAGTTATTCAGTGAAATATGGAAGTCACACGATACAATCGTGCGACAGCGGGGCATTTTTATCTTCTATGATGCACAATCTATAATCAATAAAAATTCTTATTTTTTCTTAAAAATTAGTATGCATGCGTAATATTTCAAAATATTTTACCGATATTTGTGCAAAATAAACGGATAACTTAAAAATTTATATCATGAAAATTCTGGTATTGATTAGTAATGTGCCTGATACAACAACAAAAATCAGGTTTACCGGGGACAATAAATCCTTTGATGCCACAGGTGTCCAGTGGATTATTAACCCCTGGGACGAATTGGCACTAACGCGTGCTATGGAACTGAAAGAAGCTGGTGGTGTAGAAAAAATTACGGTCGCCAACGTAGGCGCTAAAATTACTGAACCGACTTTGCGCAAGGCACTTGCTGTGGGTGCTGATGATGCTATTCGCATTGATGCCGAGCCTTTGGATGCTTATTTTGTTGCCAGGCAACTGGCAGAGGTGGCCAAAGATTACGATCTTATTCTTGCCGGTATTGAGGCTTCCGATTATAATGGTGCCGGCGTTGGTGGAATGCTTGCCGAAATGATGGGCATTAATTCTGTTTCTGCTGTATCCGGTATCGATTTGGAAAATGGTGAATTGAAGATCCATCGTGATATTGATGGTGGTTCGCAGGTGTTGAGTGTTCCTTTGCCGTTGGTGGCTATCGTCCAGAAGGGGATTGCCATTGACCCCCGAATTCCGGCTATGCGTGGCATTATGATGGCCCGTAAAAAACCATTGAAAGTGGTTCCTCCCGTAGATGCAGATGCCAGAACAGAATTTCTGTCGTATGAACTGCCGGCTCCGAAAGCCGCTTGTAAAATGGTGGATGAAGACAATGCAAAAGAGCTTATCAGACTTTTACATGAAGAAGCCAAAGTGTTGTAATTCAAATTTTAACCTTTAAAAATTAGAAAAATGTCAGTATTAGTATATACAGAAAACTGGGCTGGTAAATTTAAAAAACTCACCTACGAAATCGTTTCATTTGCTGCTGCTATTGCAAAAGAAATGGGAAGTAGTGTTACCGCCCTGTCCATTGGCCATGTGGCTGATGATGAACTGAAATCATTGGGAAAATATGGTGCCAATAAAGTGTTGAATGTGCAGGACGACCGCTTTGAGTCGCTGGACAACAAAGCACTGGCTGATGCAGTTACCAAGGCTGCCGAAAGTGAAGGTGCCAAGGTGATTATTTTTGCGCACAACAACGAGGGAAAAGCCATTGCTCCACGCGTCTCTGTCAAACTCAATGCGGGTATGGTTACGGGTGTTAACGGTGCTCCGGTAAGCGTTGATCCGTTTGTGGTTCGCAAAAAACTGTTCACTGGTAAAGCTTTTGCCAATATAAAAATCACCACGGATGTAAAAGTTATCACTTTTGCTCAAAACTCATTTGAAATGGCGGAGAACCCGGCAGAGGTAGCCATTGAAGTTTTTGATCCACAGATTGAAGATGGTGAATTTAACACGGTTATTAAAGATACACACCTTATCACCGGGAAAGTGTTGCTCACCGATGCTGAAGTGGTTGTTTCGGGAGGCCGTGGGATGAAAGGACCTGAGAACTGGGGCGGACTGGAAGAGTTGGGAGAACTGCTTGGCGCAGGGATGGCCTGCTCACGTCCTGTTTCGGACGAAGGCTGGCGTTCGCATGAAGAGCATGTTGGACAGACCGGAAAAATAATTGCTCCCAATTTGTATATGGCCTTTGGTATTTCAGGTGCAATCCAGCACTTGGGAGGAGTTAGCTCTTCAAAATTTATTGTAGCCATTAACAAAGATCCTGAAGC
>WFNG01000126.1 GCA_015488735.1 Bacteroidales bacterium
ATAATGGAGGAGCTGCATCAACTTTTGCAGGAAACATTTTCTACACATCCTCAGGCTTCCCGTTTTTTTCTAAACTATGTCATTCTCACCCGGTTGAAAAATTATATCGGATTATATAATTTTTCTCGAAACTTACATTTGCGCGAGAGAGACCCGTTAAACTTTACACAAAAACTTAACGCGATACTTCGGCTGCAAATACGCATGAAAACATTGTCTCAGCAAAAGCTTCATGAGAATGGACCGTCCACTTTGACCGATAAAGAAAACTTTACCCGCGGCTATGTGGCTTTTTCCATGAAAGATATGACGCTGGCAGGAGAACAGCAACCCTACATAGCAAACAGCTTTAACCAGTTTGCCCTGGTATTTCCCGATAAAAGCGAACAGGATTTTGTCCGGCAGGTATCCTTGTACTACGATCGGAATATGAAGTCCGGACAAGCTACAGTTTCACAGGAAATTTATAAATATTTTATTGATGCCGCTTCTTTAAAAATACGACAGCAGTATTTTGTCCAGGCGTTGGATTTTCTTGCAAATGCAGCTTATTTTGAAAATAATTTTTCCGGTGTAAAACGTATTCCCGAATTCAATAACTGTCTTGTTCGTGCCCGCGACGGGCTGGCTACATCTTATCTTAAAGTTGCACAAATGGCCTCAGAGAAAGATGACCGGCAACTGGAAGCCGGATACATGGCAAAGGCGTCCCGAAGTTTGAGATACCTCAGTACCCGCGTTACTGCCCCGAAAAAACCAGTGTGTTATAAAAATTATTTCCGTGAAGCACTTAAAATGTCAAAAGCCAGCTTTGAACAAGGACATTATCGTCAAACACTTTCCCTTCTGACCATCGCATCTCTGGGTTGCCAAAATTCCACTCGTATTGATTCGCTACGGGCGGTTTCCTGCGAAATGTTATTGAAGAAAAGGCTTGATGTTTCACAGCAATTGCTGGAACAGGGTAAGATTACTACTTCACGCGATTCTCTTATGAATATTGTAAAAGATTATTCCGTGATATGCCCGTTTCCGGTAAAGCTTATGCAAAACAGCACCATTACAGCATTGTCCACAGCAATTTTTCGGCAAGCTATCGCAAAAGGTGCGCAGCTTCATGAAAATAACCAAAACACTACGGCAATGGCTTATCTGAATCTGGCCACTCAACTACAAAAGACATTTTTGCTGGCCGGTTCGCCCCGGCTGGATACGCTCCTTGCCGAAACCACGGTTCCGTATATCTTGTCTGTTGCCGGCAAAGCCAATCTGGAAATCTGGAAAAAACATTTTCAAAAAGCTGACTCCATTTACCGGCTGGCACACAGTCTTAGCCGCCATTTTAACGTAACGGAAAACTCCAAAATTAAAAACACTCTCGCCACCCTTTCCACTAAAATAAAGGTTGCCGAATGCCAATGGAGAAAAGAGAAAATCTATCAACTTTTTACACAAGTCAAACGGAGTGTAAAGGCTTACCAAATGGCTTCTGCCAAAAGTTATTTTCTCAAAGCCGGGAAACTTTATGCGCAAACCGGTTTTTGTATGGGCGACAAACAACGGACGGACAGTGTTTTTCATGCGTTTAATGTGCTTTTCCGCTTTACGGAGGCATACCATAAGCTCACCATGCAGCTTTTTAGTAAAGGATTTGCGGCCGTTTTACCAGGGTTTGCAATGCTGGAAACACAATATAAAAACGCCCATTTGCAAAAATTTGGAATACCCTTTACCGGTCTTTACCCCTTTGTCCGAAGTCAGCACTCAGAAAAGCTTACCATGGAAGCTGTTCATTATTTTATTCAGAATAAAAAATATGGCAAAGCTTTACGCTATCTGCAGCTTTCGCGAAATTTGGCCGATACCAAAGCCGAACAAAAACAATTAGCAGAAGGATTTGTTACCCAAAATCTTGTCCCCGGGCAAGATATCTTAAACAACCCGTTATGGAAAACTTTTGCCAAAACTTACCGGAAGGTTTCAGCAGCTAAAACGAAATAATAACAATTTTGTCAGTAATCTTGGTGCTGATTTGGCATAATATCAATGCTGCTTCACAATCGAAACGCTCCCAGACAAAAATCCTTTTGCTACAAAAATCCTCTCCCAAAATAACATTTCCCTGTTTCGCACGTTTCACATATACTTGTTGATAAGTAATGCAAAAGCGGGGAGCGAAAAAGTGACTTCTTCCTATTTTTATAAAAATATTATTGAACAACCGCATGAAAATAAATTACTGTAAATCAGGAATTCTCTTTCTTCTTCTGTTGGGATTTTTCCAGGGAGCCCGGGCACAGGAAACGGATTTCTATCAATCGCCTGGTAACATTTACCGGAAAGCCGTGGAACTTTATCAGGAAGGAAATTACGGAGCTGCCGGGCAAATGTTTGATCGTTACGTAAACCGGCTGCCGGAGAAACAAAATCTGAAAGCCGAAAATGCCGCCTTTTACGCTGCCGAATGTTCTGTAAAACTGCATGAAAATGATGCCCTGATACGGCTGAGTCGTTTCCTGAACCATTATCCTGAAAGCGTTTGGACACCATCGGTGAAGTTTTCCATAGGTGTTTCCTATTTTGGTAACCGTCGTTACAGCCAGGCGCTGAAAGTGTTTAACGATATCCCTGAAGAGAAGCTGAACACTCAGCAGCGATGGGAATATGCCTATAAAAAAGGCTATTGCCTGCTGAGACGCAACAAAACCAACGCTGCCATGGCACTTTTCCAAAAAGTCATGGACACAAAAAGTCCGTTTGCCGTGCCCGCTGCTTATTATTATGGTTACACGCAGTACGAGCTGAAAAACTACACCGGTGCCCTGAAAGCCTTTTCGTTGATAAAAGACGACCCGCGTTTCCGCCATACTATTCCCATTTACCTTATGCACATCTATTATCAGCAAACCGCATATAATAAGGTGATTGAATTGGGAAAGAAATACCTGCCATTAGCAAAATACAGATTAAAAAGCGAGATGAACCGCCTCATGGCCAACAGTTTTTATGCATTAAACGATTATGCCGGTGCATTGCCTTATTTTGAAGCTTACGAGAAAACCAGTCGCGGCAGCATCAAGCCTGAGGAGGCGTATCGACTGGGATACACCTATTTTAAAAACCAGAAATATGCTGAAGCCATTTATAGTTTTCAGCTGGCAACGGAGGCCGGTGAAAAAGTTGCGCAAAGCGCCTCCTTCTATCTTGGACAGTGTTACCTGAAAACCGCGCAGCCTGTGGCTGCACAGAACGCTTTTGTGTCGGCTTATGAAATGGACAAAACAAATGAAACAGGTTCACAGTCGTTGCTGACTTATGCCCGTTTGAGCATTCGGCAAAAAGGAGACCGCAACCACAATGCTATTGCGCTGGTGCAGGGATTTGTCAATAATCTGCAGGTAAATCCTTCCTGGCGTTCCAAGGCCGCTGCCCTGCTTGCACAACTTTATGTGAATACACACAACAACCTGGCTGCCCTTTCTTCTATCGAGAAATCAGGTGTAAAACAGAAAAGTTTACAAGTGGCTTATCAAAAGCTGGCTTTTACACAGGCTGTCGATTTTTACAACCAGCGAAATTTTGCCGGCGCGCTGGCTTATTTCAAAAAAGCCGGAAAATACAGCAGTGATCCGAAAATCAGGCTGAAAAGCCTGTATTGGGAAGCTAATTGTTATTACCAGATGCGGCAGTACACAAAGGCTACACAAGCCTTTAAGGTATTTCTTACAAGCCGGGGAGCTACCTATGCTGGCTTATATACCCCTGCGTATTATGATCTGGCTTACAGCTATTTCAAACAAAAAAAATATTCACAATCCATTCTTTGGTTTAAACGGTTTCTGAACCGGCATTACAACAATCCATCTATGACTACGGATGCCCGGTTGCGCATTGCAGACAGCTACACGCTGATGGAAAATTATGCACAGGCACATCCGTGGTATCAAAAAGTTATTGTTGCTGGCGGACGAAATGCTGATTACGCTTTGTACGAAAATGCTTTTTGCTACGGTGCACAAGCGCAATTCAGTAATAAAATCAAAGTTTTACAACAGCTTATCCACCGGTATCCCCGTTCGTTTTATTATACTAAAGCGTTGTATGATATGGCTACCACTTATGCCAGCACACTTAATCAGCCCCGCGAAGGAATTGCTTATTTCCGGCGCATTGTGCAGGAAAAACCAACCAGCGATTATGCGCGCATGGCAAGGGTAAAAATGGGATTGCTTTACTATAAAAATAACCAATATGATAAGGCTATCAGCGAGCTGAAAGCTGTGATTGCCAAGTACCCGGCTACGGGAGAAGCTCGCGTTGCACTGAGTACACTCGAGAGTATTTACAAAGATAAAGGGGATCCCTCGGCTTATTTTTCTTATGCCCGGACGCTGAATTTTGTGCAAATTTCCAAAAGCCAGGAGGATTCACTCACGTTTTCGGTGGGCGAAGATGCTTACCTTGCCGGAAATTGTGTCAGGACAGAAACTGCCCTGCACAATTATCTGCGTAAGTTTCCCAAAGGAGGGTTCCTGTTAAAATCGTGGCACTATCTTGCCGCATGTTACGCCCGGCAAAAAGATACAGTCTCAGCTTTGACATATTATGAAAAAATTATTGCCTGGCCTGAAAACGACTTCAGCCTGCCTTCTCTTGTGAGGGCTGCACGGATGGAATATGCCCGCAAAGATTATACAAAGGCCGTAACTTATTATCATAGGGTTCAGGAGCTTACCGAAGATCCTTCGTTGAAGCTGGAAGCTGTTGACGGGCAAATGCGGGCTGCTTTCCTGTCAGGAAAATACAGTCTTTCCGCAAAAGCTGCCGATGAATTGATCCGTATGCCGCAGGTCAGAGAAAATCAGACTGTTTATGCACATTATGTGCTGGCAAAAGCCGCCTGGAAAGCCGGGGATATGGCTACGGCAAAACGGGAGTTTACCATCACCGACAGGCTGAGCAAAGGCTATTTGGGTGCAGAATCGAAATATCAACTCGCTTTGCTGAGCTTTAATAACAAAGAATACGACCTGACGGAGAAACTGGTTTACGCCTTGTCTGACCAATATTCATCCGAACCTTACTGGGTTGCCAAAGGCTTTATCCTGCTGGCAGATGTTTATGTGGCAAAGGGAAATATTTTCCAGGCACGCGAAACGCTAAAAAGTATCGTGAAAAACTATCCCGGTAACGATTTGAAGCAGTTGGCAAAGAAAAAGCTGGAAGCACTTCCGGTTAAAAAACCTGCAGTTTCCACAGGACAAAACAGATAAATCAATAGCGTGCAAAATTATAAACAGATGATATAATGGGCATAAAAATATTCAGAATAAATAGTGGGTTGTTTTTTGTTTCCTGCATGTTGCTGTCCTCTGTCGCATTAGGGCAGAGCAAAGCCGACACATTGAAACAGAAGCATAATGAAAGTGTTACTATTTACGGAAGTAGTCGTCCGGTGACAGGAGAAGCACTGAAAATAAACCGTCAGCCACAGGTGCCAACGCTAAATATGTCTGCGATACCGCTTATTTCCGGTTTCTCCGGTATAAAAATTCCAACTACCATCCAATTGAAGGAGATAAAACCCGCTTCAAATATCCCTGCCACACAAAGGATAGTGCCATGGAAAAGCTTGCTGACACTGGGATTGGGCAGTAGGATAAGCCCTTTGCTTGAATATTTCTATTCGGGCGGAAAGCCAAAACATTATTTGTTGACGGTTCATCTGCTCCATCACTCCTCTTTCTTAAATATAAAAAACTATTTGCCTTCACCTTACACTTATTCAAAAGCCGGTATCAGCTACAATAAATATTTTTCTTATCATCTGCTGACTATCCGGGGAGACTATCGTATCAGCTCTAACCGCTATTACGGATACAATACAAAAGGTGACACGTTGCAATATGATAAAAACGATGCCAGCCTGAAACAATATTATCAGGTGGCTTCTGTGGGCGTGAAATATGCCAGTAATTACCGTTCCATCTACAAGCTCAATCATCTCTTCAGGGCGAATACTTATTATCTTTCCGATAAACATGGTATGTCGGAAACAAATATCCATTTTGATTTTGATCTGCACAAAGGATTCAAAGTCAGCAAGATTTTCAACCATCAACAGCTCGGACTGGAAGGCGATTTTGATTATTACAAAAATACAGCCTCCGGGTTATACCCTGGATATCAGACCCATGAAGATTATTACACCCGGGTGTTACCCTATTTTGATGCGCGTTACGGAATTTTCTCTTTCAAAGCCGGATTGAATTTTGAGTGGTTAAAACAAGGTTCGGGAAAATTACATTTTTATCCTTATCTCCATGTTAATGTGAATGTTGCTCCGGGCATTTTTTCCTTTTTTGGAGGGCTTGACGGTGGGTTAAAGAAAAATTCTTATCTGAATTTAAGTCGCGAGAATCCCTATCTCAGTTCTATGCAAAATGATTTTCGCTGGCAGAACACGCAGTTTGAGGCTTTTGGCGGCTTCCGGGGAAACATTATCCGACATCTTGGTTTTGAATTCCGGGCAGGATACCGTAAATTTGAAAACATGGCTTATTTTGACCACCAAAGTTATTTTGTTGATCCCTTTTTTACGAGGCCATCGCGATATAACTATATGCCCCTCAAAAACGAGTTTTATGTTTTTTATGCCAATGGCCATGTCTTCGACCTGAGTGGCAGCCTGACCTATGCAAATACGCCAAATTTTAACCTCTGGCTAAAAGGTGAATACCACAATTATTCGCTGGAAAGATATCAGAAACTACTTTATAAACCCTTGTTAAGTGCACAATTTGGTGCTTCTTATCTCATTAATAAAAGAATTAAGCCCTGGGTGGAGGTTTATTTCATGGGAAAACAACGGGCTGCACATTATTCATCAGGGATTTATTTATGGTCAGGATATTACTACTACCTGGGCAGTTATTTCGATGTTAATCTCGGTACAGATTATCAGATTGATAAACAACTCACGGGATTTATTCGGGTTACCAATTTGTTGAACAAACATTATTTTCGTTATGACCAATATCCGGTGGGTGGACTGGAAGTTATGGTTGGCATTCATTACCGGTTTTAGTATCCGGAATTTTAACTAATTATGCCATGTTTCCGGTTAATAACTTCCTGTAAAAGGTATTATGATAACAGGTTGAAATTCTAATTTTTCGTACCTTTGCACGTTTATAAGGGAAAAAATTCCAAAGAAGTTTTAGTATTATGACAACAGATCAGAAAAACGCTGAAAATCAATACAATGCCAGTAATATTACTGTGCTGGAGGGCTTAGAAGCTGTGCGGAAACGTCCGGCCATGTATATCGGTGATATTAGCGAGCGCGGATTACACCATTTGGTTTACGAAGTGGTGGATAACTCCATAGATGAGGCCATGGCAGGCTATTGCGACGAAATATTCGTAACCATACACAAAGACAACTCAATAACCGTTTCGGATAATGGCCGGGGAATCCCAACAGGTATTCACGAAAAAGAAAAACGTTCGGCTTTGGAGGTGGTTATGACCGTTCTGCATGCCGGGGGGAAATTTGACAAAGGCTCTTATAAAGTTTCCGGTGGTTTGCATGGCGTAGGTGTGAGTTGTGTTAATGCACTGTCAAACAAACTTACAGCCACAGTTTACCGTGAAGGAAAAGTTTTCCGGCAGGAATATGCAAAAGGGCATCCACTGGAAGATGTAAAAGCCATTGGTACCTCAGATAAAACCGGAACAGAAATCCATTTTATCCCTGACGATACTATTTTCATTGTGTCAAACTATAGTTTTGATACACTGGCAACAAGGTTGCGTGAGCTGGCTTTTCTGAACAAGGGCATCCATCTCACCTTGACGGATGAACGTCAAACTGAAGAAGACGGTTCACAAAAACAGGAGGTCTTTTACTCTGAAAACGGGTTGTCCGATTTTATCGAATACCTCGATGAAAACAGAGAAGCACTTATTCCTGATGTTATTTCCATGGAAGGAGAGAAAAACGGAGTTCCTATAGAGGTCGCTATGAAATATAACACCTCTTTTAATGAGAATCTCCACTCTTACGTTAACAACATCAACACCCACGAAGGCGGTACCCATTTGTCCGGGTTCAGACGTGCCCTCACGCGTACGCTGAAAAGTTATGCCGACAAATCAGGTATGCTTGCCAAGCTGAAATACGACATCAATGGCGATGATTTTCGTGAAGGGCTTACTGCTGTCATTTCAGTGAAAGTACAAGAGCCTCAATTTGAAGGACAAACAAAGACCAAATTAGGGAACTCTGAAGTAATGGGTGCTGTGGATCAAATGCTTAGTGAACATCTCGCTTTTTACCTCGAGGAACATCCCAAAGAGGCAAAAATCATTGTTCAGAAAGTTATTCTCGCGGCTACGGCTCGTCATGCTGCACGTAAAGCCCGCGAACTTGTACAGCGTAAAAATGTACTTTCCGGTTCGGGCCTTCCCGGAAAACTGTCAGATTGTTCAGAACGCGACCCGGAAGTTTCGGAATTGTACCTCGTGGAAGGGGATTCAGCCGGCGGCACAGCCAAACAGGGCCGCGACCGGAAATTTCAGGCCATTCTTCCCTTGCGTGGGAAAATCCTGAATGTGGAAAAAGCATTGCCTCACCGTACTTTTGAAAGTGAAGAGATAAAAAATATTTATACGGCTCTTGGTGTTCATCTCGGCACGGAAGAAGACAGTAAAGCGTTGAACATTACTAAGCTGCGTTATCATAAAATTATCATTATGACGGATGCCGATGTGGACGGAAGCCACATTGCCACGCTGATTCTGACTTTCTTCTTCCGTTACATGCACGAACTGATTGAAAGAGGATATGTTTACATTGCCACACCGCCTCTGTACCTGATTCGCAAAGGGAAGACAGAACGCTATTGCTGGACAGAAGAAGAACGCATACAGATTGTTAGCGAACTGTCAACAGATGGTACGGACAAAGGTGTTCATATTCAACGCTACAAAGGTCTTGGTGAAATGAATGCAGAGCAACTATGGTCAACTACCATGGACCCTGCACGTCGTACACTGCGCCAGGTGACCATCGAAAATGGTTCGGAAGCCGACCATGTCTTTTCCATGCTTATGGGCGACGATGTTCCGCCACGCCGTGCTTTTATTGAAGCCAACGCCAAATATGCCAATATTGATGCGTAACAAATAACATAAGACGTAAACATTTGTTTATGTCCTTAATTTACAAAAAGGCTGTCCGTGCAACGAACAGCCTTTTTTATCTTTATCGCAGGAAAAAATTGTACTTTTGCAAACCCAAAAAAATCTGACCTGCGCAGAAAACAATACTTACTAATAAAGAAGAATTAATGAACAATAATAATTATAAAATTACGGGCAGGCGGGAAATTACAGACAGTACTTTTGTATTGGAAATGGAACGCAACGGGATGACTTTCGAACCCGGGCAGCATCTTTTGCTGGGCAAAGCCGGCGATATTCATCACCGCGAATATTCTATCTACAGCGGAACCAACGATAACACCTTGGATGTACTTATAAAAGAGGTAGAAGATGGTGAGGTTTCAAAAACATTAAAACATCTGAGACCTGGTGATGCCGTTGAAGTACAGGGGCCATTGGGATTCTTTACCATAGAAGAAGAATTTCTCAAAGATAACAGTAAATTTCTGTTTATTGCCAGTGGTACCGGCATCTCCCCTTTTCACAGCATGGCCAAAAGTTTTACCGGACTTGATTATCAGTTGCTCCACGGCATCCGGTTTGGTGAAGATGCTTATGACCGGAAAGATTATAACAAGCATCGGTATGTGGCCTGTACCTCACGTGATGAAAGTGGCGATTTCCACGGCAGGGTTACCGACTATATCCGTCAGCATGATTTCCAAAAGAACACCCATTGTTATCTTTGCGGGAACTTTGAGATGATTCGTGAAGTGATGGATCTGTTGGAGAAAAAAGGTATTGCACAGGATCATCTTCACGCAGAAGTTTATTTTTAAGAGCGCAGAACAATGAAATACCATATTGTACAGCTGGGATGTCAAATGAATATCTCCGATGGAGAGCGGGTTCAGGAAGTACTGGATAAAATGGGATTTGAGCCTGTCGACGATGAATCGGAGGCTAACCTGCTCGGCGTCATTGCCTGTTCTGTCCGCCAAAAGGCCATCGACAAGGTCTATTCGCGGATACAGAAATGGAACAAGTGGAAAAATAAAAAGAACCTTATCACTTTTGTTACCGGATGTGTGCTTCCTGCTGACAGAGAAAAATTCCTGAGACAGTTTGATATGGTCTTCACCATGAGCGAGTTACCCGGACTTCCTGAGATGATTCAGCAATACGGCATCGTAACACCGGCAGGCATACAAAGCCTGGATAAAGGTATGCAGGAGATGGAACTCCCTGAAAAAGAAAGCCGTAATGAAGCTGCTTTCCGGATGGATAAAGCCGTGTTACCTCAGAAAAAGAAAAATATTTTACATCCGGAAAAGGGCATTGAGTCCTTTTGGCACATCACACCAAAATACGGGTCTGGTTACGAGGCATACATCCCCATTCAAAATGGCTGCAACAAGTTCTGCACCTATTGTGCCGTTCCTTATACCCGTGGCCGCGAAGTCTCCAGACCTTCCATCGAAATCATGCGGGAGCTCAGGGATCTCGTGGAAAAAGGATACAAAAGCATTACTCTGCTGGGACAAAACGTTAACTCTTACGGCCTGGACAAAAAAGGAGAGGAAGTATCGTTTGCCGGGTTGTTGCGCATGATTGGCGAGTTTGGAAACAGCCGGGCAGAGAAATTCTGGGTCTATTTTACTTCGCCCCATCCACGTGACATGACCGATGAAGTTATCGAAGTCATCGCACAGTACACCTGTCTTGCCAAACAAATTCACCTGCCTATCCAATCGGGCGACGATGCCATGCTGGTACACATGAACCGCAACCACACCGTGGAAAATTATCGCCATATTGTACAGACAATACGTCGCCTTCTCCCGGAAGCCACCTTGTTTACCGACATCATCGTGGGCTTTACAGACGAAACAGAGCAACAAATTGAAAATACACGCAAAGCTATAGAAGAATTCCGTTACAACATGGCTTACATTGCCCAGTACTCACCACGGCCGGGTGCTGCCAGTTCACGTTGGGATGACAACATTCCGAAAGAGGTAAAAAAAGCGCGTTATCATATGCTTACAGAAGAGCTGATGAAACATTCGCTGGCTTATAACCAAAGCCTTATTGGCAAAACCATGACGGTTTTGGTACGCGGTAAAGACCGTAAACAAGGTTATCTTTCGGCACTGACCGAAGGAAAAATTATTGTTCGGTTTGTCTCGGCAGATGAAAACCTTATCGGGAAGTTTGTGAAGGTAAAAATCCAAAGTGCCGTACCTTTTTCTACCGAAGGAGATCTGATGGCCAGGGAAGTTGAAAAACCGGTAAACATTTGAGAAATGAAGAAAAAGATTGCCTTTAAAACACTTGGCTGTCGGCTCAACCTGTTTGAGACCGATGCGTTGATATCCGAATTTGCCAAAAGAAATTATCAGGTGGTGGATTTTGGTGAAAAAGCTGATGCTTATGTGGTGAATACATGTACGGTAACTAACCAGAGTGACCACAAGTCGAAGCAGGTGATGAACCAAATGAAACGGCTGCATCCCGATGCATTGAAAATTGTAACCGGATGCATGGCTACCAACTACAAGGAACAGTTGGAGCAAAGCGATAAAGTGGACTTTGTGGTGGACAACGACCACAAAGCAGCCATTACCTCTCTCGTTGAAGCCTATTTCAACGGAGAAATCACTTCTCCCGATAACTTTGGGAAAAATCTGTTCGCTTACGAACCTGCTGACACCACATTGCACACCCGCAGTCTGATTAAAATTCAGGATGGCTGCAACAACTTTTGTACTTTTTGTATTATTCCTAAAGTGCGTGGCCGCGCCATCAGCCGGCCGGCAGCAGATGTTTATGAAAATATAAAGCAGGTCATTGCATTCGGGTACAAAGAAATTGTTCTCACCGGCGTAAACATTGGCCGTTACAAGGACGGAAATACTGATTTCGAGAAGCTGGTGGAACAGATTCTGGAAATACCGGGCGATTTCCGCGTGCGTATCTCTTCCATGGAACCCGATGGTTTTACCGAAAGTTTTTTCCGCTTGTTCTCGCATCCCAAACTTACGCCACACCTGCATCTTTGTCTGCAAAGTGGTTCGGAAGATATCCTGCTGAAAATGCGGCGCATGTACACGGCTAAACTGTTTGAAGATATGGCCAACGAGCTACGCCGCCGCTATCCCCAATTCAATCTTACAACGGATATCATTGTGGGCTTTCCCGGCGAAACGGAAGGAAATTTTCAGGAAAGTATAGCCATAGCCGAACGTTTACAATTCGGACACATCCACACTTTTAAATACAGTGTGAGGCATGGAACACGGGCAGAACGTATGTCGGACCAGATTTCTGAAAAAGAAAAAACCCGGCGTTCGGAAATCGTTCGGAATCTTTCGGATGAAATGAAGCTAAATTACCGCAAATCGTTTATCGGAAAAAAGCAAACCATTTTAGTGGAGCAATTTGACAAACGCGGTTTTGCCACAGGATACGGAGAGCATTATGTCCCCGTTATCATCAGGCAAAAAGGGCTGAAACACAATAAATTTTACACTGTGATGCTCGATGGAATAGAAATGCAGGACGAACCTTTACTTACAGGAATGATAAAAACGCAATAAATCAGAAAAAATCGGGCAAAGACTTTTTTATATAAAAAGTTTATTTAATTTTGCAGCCCCAAAAGGAATAATAAAAACATAAAAGAATTATGGCTAATCACAAATCAGCTCTCAAGAGAATCAGACAAAGCGAAACAAAAAGAGTGCATAACCGTTACTATGCCAAAACAGTACGTAATGCAGTGAAATCATTCAGATCGCTAACTGACAAAAAAGAAGCCGTTGAGCAAATGCCCAAGTTGTATGCAATGATTGACAAACTGGCTAAAAAGAACATTATCCACAAAAACAAAGCCAGTAATTTGAAATCAAAAATTACAAAATACGCCAGTACATTAGCATAGGCAGTTCAATTTACGATATAAAAATCCGGATACTGATAAGTGTCCGGATTTTTTTGTTATCCTCCATGGATGCCAAAAATTGATGTATTTTTGAAGCTCAAAACTCAATTCATGGATAATTATATCGTTTCGGCAAGGAAATATCGTCCCTCAACGTTCGCACAGGTTGTTGGGCAGGATGCCATTACCTCCACATTAAAAAATGCTATCGTTACCGGACATCTGGCGCAGGCATTTCTTTTTACCGGTCCGCGGGGCGTTGGCAAAACCACCTGTGCCCGTATTATGGCTAAGACCATTAACTGCCTGAATCCCACTCCGGATGGGGAGCCTTGTAACGAATGTGAATCCTGCAAAGCTTTTAACGAAAACGGCTCTTTCAATATCCATGAACTGGATGCCGCTTCCAACAACTCTGTGGACGATATTCGCGCGCTGGTAAATCAGGTGCGTATTCCACCACAGTCAGGAAAATACAAAGTCTATATCATCGATGAGGTGCACATGCTTTCAACGGCAGCGTTTAATGCTTTCCTGAAAACACTGGAAGAACCACCGCCATACGCCAAGTTCATCCTTGCCACCACCGAAAAACACAAAATTATTCCCACCATCTTGTCCCGTTGTCAGATTTTTGATTTCCGGCGTATCAGCGTGAGCGATATTGCAAATCATCTGGCTTATGTGGCTGGAAACGAAGGTATTGAAGCGGAAGGGGAAGCGCTTCATATCATTGCGCAAAAGGTAGATGGTGCATTGCGCGATGCGCTCTCTACTTTCGACCAGATTGTGAGTTATAGTGGCCATAAGATTACGTATAAAGATGTCATAGAAAACCTGAATATTCTCGACTATGAATATTATTTCCGGGTAACCGATGCTGTTTTGCGGGGAAATTTTGCTTCGTTGTTACTCATTTTCGATGAGATTCTACAAAATGGTTTCGATGGTCAGGATTTTTTGGGCGGGTTAAACGACCATTTTCGCAATCTGCTGGTGGCCAAAAATCCACAAACGGCAGAACTCTTACAAACCAGCCCTGCTTTACGAAACCACTATCAGCAGCAGGCAGCACATTGTAGCACCGGGTTTCTTTTTAAAGCACTGGATACCTGCAACGCTTACGATCTGAATTATAAAACCAGTAACAACAAAAGACTCCATGTAGAGATTGCACTGACACAGCTGAGCACCTTAACAAAAGGCCAGCCAACCATGAATGATGGCGAGACGTTGTCCGCTTCTGCCGAGAGCAAACCCGCTTATCAAAAAACTCCGGTTCAAAAGCCAGTGCAGCAAAAAATAATTCATACTGAGAAACAAGCAATAATAAATACACCACAAGCTCAGGCCACTTACCAGGTTACTCCTGTTAAAGAAGAAAAGCAAGCTCCCGTTGTTAGCGAAGAAACCGAAACTTCAAAAAGAGAAGAACCAAAAGAAAAGCCTGTTCAAGAAGGTGCAACACAACCTCATTCCGTTACATCAAAACCTGTTCATCGCAAAACAAAAGTTACGACTACACGTCCTACGGGTAACGGACATGCCATCCGGAATATTTCTATTAAAGACACGCTGAATGCGCTTAAAGCAAAGAATACCCAAAATTCAGATGAACCGGAACAGGTCATTATTAACGCGTTTACTCAGGAGAGACTGGAGCAGGCCTGGAACAATTTTGTTGAAAATTATAAAGCAAAATCCCCCAGCTTTGTACTTACCCTGAGTAAAGGCCGGCCGGTACTGAAAGAAAATTTTAAAATTGAATTCCACGTTCCCAACTCCATTATAAAAGATGATAAGCTTAACATAAACACCTTACTGGATTATCTGAAAAAGGAGCTAAACAACAACCAAATTACGTTGGATGCTCTTGTGGATACACATGCCCGGCATACTGAGGCCTATACCGATCGGGAACGTTTTGAGAAGCTGTCCGGAGAATATCCCAAGCTTAACCGGCTTAAAAATGAGCTGGATCTGGAGCTGGGATTTTAAAAAGGAGAAAAAACCACTGTTTTCAGAATAACAAACCGGAATATGGTATTTGAAAAAATACTTCTCAAATTATTTTACTTCCTAATATCTGTAACCTCTGGTTTTATTACATTTGCATGAATTTAAAAACATATTAATACATGAAAAAATATCTATCTGTTATACTGGTTGCCCTTTTTGCTTTGGCATTAGGAGCATGTAACCAGAAACAAAAAAAAGAAACAAAAAACAAAAAGATGACAGAAGCCATTAATCCGGCCAACATGGACACACTTGTAAAGCCCGGAAACAATTTTTACGAATATGTAAACGGCGGCTGGATAAAAAGCCATCCCATTCCGCCCGAGTATAGCCAGTACGGTGCTTTTACCGTACTTTATGAAAATAATCAAAAAGAGTTAAAGGCACTGGTCAATGAAATCGCTAAAAAAAAGTCTGTAAAGCAGGGAAGTGTCGAACAAAAAATCCGTGACTTCTACAATAGCGGAATGGACACCAGCCGTATTGAAAAACAGGGAATTTCTCCTATTGAACCGGAACTGAAAAAGATTGAAGCTATTTCTAACCTGAAAATGGTTCAAAAAGAGTTGGCGCACATGCACACCATTGGTGTACATCCGCTCTTCTACTTTTATGCCGGTGCTGATGAAAAAAACAGCTCTATGGATATTGCCAACCTGTATCAGGGCGGACTGGGTTTGCCTGATGTGTCTTACTACACAAAAGATGATGCAGCATCCAAAAAGCTTCGTGGAGAGTATGCACAGCACATCGCCAAAATGTTTGAACTTGCAGGTGATAACAGCAAGGTCGCCACTAAAAAGGCGCAGGAAGTGCTGAATCTGGAAACAGAACTGGCCAAAACGTCTTTCACACGTCTGGAGCGCAGAAGTCCTGAGAAAAATTACAACAAAATGTCGGTAGCTCAGTTACAGAAAATTTCAAACGACATTAACTGGAAAGCCTATTTTACAAATATCGGACTGGCGCATCCTGGAGAAATCAATGTAGGACAGCCCCGCTTTTTCACCGGTATGAGCAAAATTATGCAGAAAACTCCCGTAAACGTGTGGAAAGCTTATCTGGAATGGAACCTGCTGGATGACGCAGCTCCCTATCTTAGTAAGAAATTTGTCCGGGAAAATTTCAACTTCTACGGTAAAACCATGTCGGGACAACAGAAAATGCGTCCCCGCTGGAAACGGGTTATGGGTGCCACTTCAGGTAGCCTGGGTGAGGCACTTGGCGAAATGTATGTAGCCAAATATTTTCCACCCGAAGCCAAAGCCCGTATGTTGAAACTGGTGAATAACCTGAAGCTCTCCTTTGCAGAACGTATTAAGAAACTGGATTGGATGAGTGATACCACCAAGAAAAAAGCCATTGCAAAGCTAAAAGCCATCACCGTAAAAGTTGGATACCCTGACAAATGGAGAGACTACTCCAAATTGCAGGTGGTACCTGATAATTATTTCCAGAACATAATGAATGCCAGTAAATTCGCTTTTAACTATAACCTTAACAAAGTAGGAAAACCTGTGGACAAAAGCGAATGGGGTATGACACCTCAAACAGTGAACGCCTATTATAATCCTTCAAACAATGAGATTGTTTTCCCGGCTGGAATTCTACAGCCTCCGTTCTTTAATAAAGATGCGGACGATGCCGTAAATTATGGCGCTATTGGCGTGGTAATCGGACACGAAATGACCCACGGCTTTGACGACCAGGGACGTAAATACGATAAAAACGGAAATATGCATAATTGGTGGACAGTTGCCGATGCCAAACGCTTTAAAGCCAAAACCGAAAAACTGGCCGAACTTTTTGACCATTACACCATTCTCGATTCGTTGCATGTAAACGGTCAGCTGACTATGGGCGAAAACATTGCTGATCTTGGCGGATTGAATATTTCATACGGTGCTTATCTGAAATCTTTGGATGGTAAAACACCAAAGCCTATTCAGGGCTTTACCGGAACGCAACGATTTTTCATTGCTTATGCTCAGGTATGGAGACAAAATATCCGTCCTAAAGAACTGGCAAAAAGGCTTAAAACGGATGTACACAGTCCGGGTGAAGCCCGGGTGAATATTCCCCCGTTTAACATGGATGCTTTCATCAAAGCTTTCAATATCAAACCCGGTGACAAGCTTTTTATCCCCAAAAAAGACAGAGCTTATATCTGGTAATAATCATTTGAAATTTATCTTAAAAACGGCTGTAAAGTGTATTTACAGCCGTTTTTTTGTCCTTTTCTGTTTCAAAAATATTTCATCAAATTGATTACTTTTGTCCTATGAAAAATTTGTCAAAATGGCTGCTAAACCTGTGGGGATGGAAAACCGAAGGCGAAGTTCCCAAAGAATACAAGAAGCTTCTTATTGTGGAAGCTCCGCACACATCTAACTGGGATTACCTCCTTGGCATGTTGGCCATTACATCTATCGGTGTAAAAGTGAATGTTATCATTAAAAAAGAATTGTTTTTTTGGCCGCTGGGTTTTTTATTGAGAAAAATTGGAGGTATCTCGTTGGATCGCTCCGGTAACCTGAGCAAAGTGGATGCGCTGGCCAATTTATTTAAAGAAAAAGAAGAATTAAATTTGGCTATTACGCCCGAGGGTACACGCTCGCTAAGTACCAAATGGAAGAGAGGGTACTATTATATTGCAGTAAAAGCAGGTGTGCCAATTTTGCTTTCAGCCCTTGATTACAAGAAAAAAACCGGTATCTTTGGTAAGATATTGCACCCTACAGGTAACTACGAAGAAGATTTTAAAATAATTGAAGATTTTTATAGAGGAGTGGTGGCAAAATATCCTGAGAATTTTAATCTTAGCCGGCAATACCTGGAAGGGTATGAACCAGACAAAGCCAGGGATATTTCCTAAATTTGCACCCCTTAAAAAATAAGCATGCAGAAGATTGCCCATTTTGTTTTATGTAAATTGTTGGGATGGGAAATAACCGGGAAATTACCCAAGTCAATAAAAAAAGCAGTTATCATTGTTGCCCCGCATACATCGTTGTGGGATTTTGTGTATGGCCGGCTCGCATTTTGGGTTCTTGATATTGATGTACGTTTTATGATAAGTGAAAAATATTTTAAATGGCCATTGGGCTGGTTGCTTACCCTTTTGGGCGGACAACGGGTTAAAAACACCCGGCCTACACGGCTTTTGCGGGAAATATTTAACAATTTTAAAAAAGCTGAAAACTATTTTCTGGTTATAACGCCGGAAGGAACGCGCACACTGGTCAAAAAATGGAAAAAAGGATTTTATGAAATAGCCATGGGAAATAAGGTGCCCGTCGTTATGGCATTTATTGATTATAAGTATAAAAAGGGTGGTGTCGGGCCTGTTTTTTATCCTACCGGTGATTTTAATGCAGACATGAAAGTGATGGAGGGCTTTTATATTCATTACCATGCCCGGCATCCTGAGCAGTACAATTTGAGTGACATTAATCTGAATAAAGCTTCTTAAATGGCAAACAAATATCATCGTTATATCATTTTTATATCCGGAACTTTTGTTCTGCTTTTTCTATTGCTTAGCAGGGTAGCAACCGCACAAACAAAACCTCTGTCGTACAAAGCTACCCAATTAAAAGGTAAACCACCAATAATTGACGGCCGTTTAAACGACAAAGCCTGGCAGGCAGCAAAATGGGACAGTAATTTTACCCAGTTTGAACCATACAACGGCAAGCCCCCCACGCAAAAAACAGCTTTTAAAGTGCTGTACGATAACAACAATCTTTATGTGGGTATCCGAAGCTATGATACTGATCCTGCTAAAATTGAAAGGATTCTCTCGCGGCACGACAAGGCCGATGGTGATTTTGTGGGTGTAGGTATCGACAGTTATAATGATAAACTGACAGGATTTGTTTTTTCAGTGAACGCAGTGGGCGTAAAATGGGATGGAAAATTTACCAACGATGACCAGTTGGATGTTACCTGGAATCCTGTATGGTATGTTAAAACAACTATTGATGCCAAAGGCTGGGTCGCCGAAATGCGTATTCCATTATCACAATTGCGTTTTGCAAAGGCAAAGAACCATGTTTGGGGATTTCAGGTTATCAGAAAGATTTATCGCAACCAGGAAATGGATTTGTGGTCTCCGCAATCAAAAGAAGAATCCGGATGGGTAAGCCACTGGGGAAAACTAACCGGAATCGACAACATCCATCCTAAAAAGGAGGTAGCACTTACGCCTTATGTACTTGGAAAGTTAACCACTGCTAAAAAGCAAGTGGGAGATCCTTTTGCCAAAGGTGCTATGCCGGGCTATTCTCTTGGCCTGGATGGGAAAATAGCCGTAACCAATGATCTTACGCTGAATTTTACCATCAATCCTGATTTCGGACAGGTAGAAGCAGACCCGTCAGAGGTAAACCTTACCGCCTTTGAGAGCTATTTTAAAGAACGTCGTCCGTTTTTTGTCCAGGAAAACAATATTTTCAATTTTCCGCTGGAGGCCGGAGACGATGGGTTTAGCCGCGAAAACTTATTTTATTCACGTCGTATTGGCCGGAAGCCGCACAATTATCCAACCCTGTCCACCGGAGAATATGCCAAAGTTCCCGAGGCAACACGTATTCTGGGCGCTTTCAAACTTTCCGGGAAAACCAGCAGTGGATGGTCTATTGGCGTTCTGGAAAGCCTTACTAATAATACCAAAGCTGTTATCGACAGTGCCGGTATTCGCAGTAAACAGTCCATAGAACCTATGACAAACTATTTTAATGCCAGGGTTCAAAAAGACATTAAAAAAGGAAAAACCATTATTGGCGGAATGGTAACAGCAACTAACCGCTTTATCAAAGACAGCAGCTTAATGTATCTTCCTACGGCAGCCTATACCGGTGGAATTGATTTCCAGACGTTTTGGAAAGATAAAACTTACCGGCTTAGTGCCAAAGCCTACGGCAGCAGCCTTTCGGGCAGTACCGAGGCTATCACTTACGAGCAGGAGTCTTCGCGGCGTTACTATCAAAAGCCCAACGGCCCACGGAGACTGGACACGACTTTGCGCCTTTTGCAAGGAACAGGGGCCAGCGCACAGTTTGCTAAAATTGGCGGACATTGGCAGTTTGGGGTAAGAGCAACCATGTTTAGCCCGGGGTTAGAGCTGAATGACCAGGGGTATATGCGGGTTGCCGATATGATAAAACAAAACGCCTGGACAAGTTATTCTATATGGGAGCCATTTAGCATTTTCCGTTCCATGAGTTTTAACCTGGGACAACGCAGTGGGTATGACTTTTCCGGACGAAGGACATTCACAGGATATAACCTGCGTTTTAGTACCCAGTTTAAAAATTTCTGGACCTTTAGTTTCGGTACTTACCGTAGCGGATGGGATTTGGACCGGCACGAGTTGAGAGGAGGCCCTTCTATTCTTATTCCGGGAGGCTGGAACTTTTGGTCAGGTGTTGGAACTGATGGAAGGAAAAAGTTATCAGCAGGGATAAGCTATAGTATGGGAAAATCTCAACAACAATACAGCAAATCCAAAAGCTTAAGTGTACGCATTAGCTACCGGCCTATCCCGGCACTCAATCTTTCAATAAGACCAAGCTATTCCACTTCTTACAAAAATTTTATTTACGTTTCCAAACAAGAGCAAAACAACACTCCGGTTTATCTGACTTCTTCTATCAGGCAAACAATATTTTCAACAAGTTTACGTGTTAATTTCTCGTTTACCCCTAATTTATCGTTGGAATACTGGGGGCAGCCTTTCCTTTTTTCAGGTAACTATTATGATTTTAGAAAGGTAACACATCCTGATCAAAAAATTTTTAATAATCAATTTCACACTTATACTGCTAATGAGATTACCTATAACGCGGCATCAAATCAGTATCTCATTGACAACAATGGTAATGGTAAAACTGATTTTACGTTGGATAATCCTGATTTCAGTTTTGTGGAATTTCGGTCTAATATGGTGTTGCGATGGGAGTTTGTCCCTGGATCTACCTTTTTTCTGGTCTGGTCGCAAGAAAGAAGAGATACCACCAGCAATGGGAATTTTGATTTTGGTCGTGGTTTTAGCCAGCTTACCAAAATATTCCCCACCAATGTGTTTTTACTAAAATTTTCATATCGTTTTAGCATGTAATACAGGATGTTTTAAAACTTCTTAATGAGAGGAAATAAGAAGTATATATTATCGTTTTAATAAAAGAAAATACACCAAAATACCAAGTATGGCCGTTACGCTTCAAGCCGTCAAAAACAGAAAACAGGAAAAGGACTTCGTTAACCTGCCTTTTGCTATCTATAAGGGAAATCCTTACTGGGTTCCACCCATTAAAACGGATGAGTTAAACAACCTGGATGCTTCATACAACCCTGCCATGCGTTATTGTGATGCTGAATTTTGGGTAGCATACCGCGATGACAAGCCTGTTGGCCGTATTGGTGCTATTATCAACCACAAGTATAACGAAAAAGTCGGTAAAAAGCTGGGGCGTTTTTCCAAGTTGGAGTTCTTTAATGACAAAGCCGTTTTTGTTGCTCTCATGGACAAAGCCATCTTCTGGATGAAGGAAAAAGGAATGAAAACGATTCACGGCCCGCTGGGATTTACTAATCTGGATAATCAGGGCCTTCTGATTGAAGGATTTGAATACCTGCCTTCCATAGCTTCCGTGTATCATCATGCTTATTATCAACAACATATAGAGGCATACGGTTTTGATAAAGAGATTGACTGGCTTGAATTTCGTTTAAATATTGGAGAAAAATCGGTGGAAAAAGCCAACCGGGGTGCGGCACTGGTAAAAAAGAGATTCGGGTTTGAAATTGTAAGGTTTAAAAGGGCTGAAGACCTTGTTCCCTATGCCGAATCTTTTTTCGGTATTGTAAACGATGCTTTCGCCTCGCTACCATTTGTTATCCCTTTCGACAAAGAAATGGCAAATATGTACACGAAAAAATATATTCAGGCGGTCAATCCCAAATATGTTTATTTTGTTAAAAAGGATGATGAATTAATTGGTTTTATGCTTGCCGTTCCTTCTTTGTCTGTAGCCATGCAAAAGGCCAACGGGAAACTTTTCCCTTTTGGTTTTTACCATATCAAAAAAGCTATCCGGCATCCTCATGTTATCGATTTCTTTCTGGGAGGCGTGAAACCGGAATATGAAAACAAAGGCCCTGTTGTTATGCTCTATGCCGAAATTCAAAACCAGATGCTTAAAGATGGTATTAGCGTGGCCGAAACTACCGGAAATTTTGAAACAAACCATCGTGTTATCGCCAACTGGAAAAATTTCGACCACATTCAACACAAGCGCCGACGTTGTTTTATCAAAGATATCTGAAATAAGTTTCCTTGTATAACGTTATTTTGAATCTGTTACAGGTATAAATGATGGAGCTGAACATTGGTGTTAATTATCAATCAGAATAACCAGAATTCACTAATTTTGTGACCTAAAAATCCGGATATGGGTATTGTTGTAAAAGCTGTTGATAGCAGGAAAGAAAAAAATGATTTTGTAAATCTTCCGTTTGAAATATACAAAGGCAATCCCTACTGGATACCACCGTTAAAATCTGATGAAAAGAAATCCATGTTGCCCAAATACAATCCGGCCATGCGTTTCTGTGATGCAGAATTCTGGATAGCGTACCGTAACGGAAAACCGGTGGGGCGCATTGCTGCCATTATAAATCACAAATACAACGAAAAAGTTCAAAAAAAGCTTGGGCGTTTTGCGAAGCTGGAGTTTTTTGAAGATAAAGAAATCTTCCGTGCACTCATGGACAAAGCCTCCGTGTGGTTGAAAAATAAGGGAATGACAATAATCCACGGCCCCCTGGGGTTTACCAATCTCGATACCCAGGGCCTTCTTATCGATGGATTTGATTTCCTTCCTTCTATTGCTTCGGTTTATCATCAGCCTTATTATCAGAAGTATATTGAAGATTACGGCTTTAAAAAAGAAATTGACTGGGTAGAATTTCAGCTGCACATTGGTACAAAAAATATTGAAAAAGCAAACCGTGGTGCCAGGTTGTTGAAAAAAAGATTTGGTTTTGAATTGCTTACTTTTAAAAACACAAAAGAGATATTACCTTATACCGAACAGCTTTTTGAGGTACTTAATCAGGCTTTTGCCAAACTGCCTTTTGTGGTGCCGTTCGACAAAGAGATGCGGGATATGTATGCCAGGAAATATTTTAAAGCCATCAATCCCAAATACGTTTTCTTTGTTAAGAAAGACAATAAAATATTGGGCTTTATGGTTACCGTGCCTTCCTGCTCTGAAGCCATGCAAAAAGCCAACGGGAAATTATTTCCTTTCGGGATTTTTCATATTATGAAGGCCATAAAGCATCCCAAAGTGATAGACTTTTTTCTGAGTGGCGTTAAACCAGAATATGAAAGTCAGGGTGTAGCGGTTATGCTCTATGCTGCTGTTCAGAACCAAATGCTTAAAGATGGGATTGACACCATTGAAACCACCGGTATTTTTGAAACAAACCAACATGCTATCTCTAACTGGAAAACTTTTGACCATATTCAGCATAAGCGCAGACGTTGTTTTATTAAAGAAATTTCATAAAAAATTGTTGGTTCCGGCAAGATAGAAAAATCGGAGTTGAAGGATAATCCCTATCTTTGCTTTTCGTAAAATTTGAAATTCACCATTCTTATGAAATACAACAGAATTCTTTTAAAATTAAGCGGCGAAGCCCTTATGGGAGGTAAACAATATGGTATTGAACCCGAAACTTTATCTATTTATTGCAACGACATTGCCGCCATTGTAAACCAGGGCGTGCAAACAGCCATTGTGATTGGCGGCGGGAATATTTTTCGGGGACTGCAAGGTGCTGCCGAAGGTTTCGACCGTGTACAGGGTGATTATATGGGTATGTTGGCTACTGTTATCAACTCCATGGCATTACAGGCAGAATTAGAGAAACAAGGTATGAAAGTCAAGCTGCTTTCCGGATTGTTTATCGATCCCATTACGGAAACCACCAGCGGAAGAAAAGCCATCGAATATCTCGAAAAAGGTTATATCGTGATTATTGCAGGTGGGACAGGTAATCCGTTTTTTACTACCGATTCTGCTTCGGCTTTGCGTGCGGTGGAAATTCATGCCGATGTATTGCTGAAAGGAACCCGTGTGGATGGTGTTTATACTGCCGATCCTGAAAAAGATCCTACTGCCGCCAAATTTGACTCCCTTACTTTTGATGAAGCTTACGAGAAGAACCTGAAAGTGATGGATATGACCGCCTTCACACTTTGTAAAGAAAACAATCTCCCCATTCTTGTTTTTGATATGAACCAAAAGGGAAACCTGGCAAAAGTGGTGGCAGGAGAAAAAATCGGTACGGTTGTAAGCGGGTAAAGTCTTTAATTCATATCCAACTATACGTTCGCCGTAAGTTATATTTTTCTGTGATTACCTTTTCTAATTTGGTTGTCGCCAACATCGTTTAAAGCTGATTCAAATTAACCCTGAACAAATTTTTCTATCATTTTCAAAAGTTTTTCTTTATCAACAGGTTTTTGAATATAATCGTTACAGCCGGCCTCAAAGGCCTTTTCTTTGTCTCCTTTAAGTGCAAAAGCTGTTTGGGCAATAATAACTACATTTTTGTTAAATTGTCTGATGTGGCGGGTAATTTCATAACCATTCATTTTTGGCATCCTTATATCCATCAAAACAATGTCGATTCCCGGATGATTTTTACAAAAATCGATGGCCTCTTTAGCTGTTTTAGCGTAAAAAGTATTCAGGTTAAAGCCTGAATTTTTCAGGATTAAATTGATGTACAGATAATTTACTTCCTCATCATCAACAATGAG
>WFNG01000127.1 GCA_015488735.1 Bacteroidales bacterium
GGGTTACGGCAGCTCCTCCATTTTGCAAATAATTGACAAAGCGGATGAATTCCCAGCCGGTATATAACGTTGCCAGCAGGAAAAATAATTGAACACCAAGTCGAATTCGCTGGCTTTTTTTGTTGTCAGGAGTGTTCAGTTTTAACTTCTGAAAGAGAAACTTTTTCTTAATGGCCATTTATCCGGTCTGTTTTGAGCTGGTACAAAGAAAAGAAAAAATGATGGAAGATGCTATAAATTGAAAGCATGAATTGCGAAGAATGCATTTATATGGCCGGCAAATATTTATTGGAGTAATGTTGCATAATTTTTTTCTGTAAAAATTTCATATAAAAGCTGTAACTGTCCGGTGACAGGTTCTGTGAAAGGCGTATTTTTGAGGTGGATTTAGGATGTTGGCCAACAATTAAAAGGACAGTGTAAAACAGCACAAATCGTTTAAATAAAGACAGGTAAAAAAGGGGATGAAAAAATAAATGAAATGAAAGCAATCACAGAACAAGAAGTGTTAAACGCTCAGCAAATATGGTCAGAAGGAGTTGTTAGGATTGGAAAGATTTATTTAAAAAACGGAGATTACAAGCTGGAAACGGAAAAATATATCGATGATTTGTATGGTTATGCTTTAGGTTCTGTTTTGTTCAAACCTACATTTGCGTCTGAAAAACAATTCAGAACTACAAAAGAAGGGGCACTTTCCTATTTTATAGGACATAATCCCCACTATCCTGAAGACATGGGTTTTATTATTAAGCCTTGGCGTACGGTAAAATGGCAAAGTATCGGAATAAAAATAATTGGTAATATGGCAATGGCTATGGGAAATTATTTCTTTATTCCTGTAAACGAAGATGAAGAAGTAAAGGTTGAATATACATTTGGTTATACGAAAGACGGGGATGGGAAATTACGTATTATTCTGCATGGCTCACATCTACCATATTCGCCAAAATTATAGCAAAACCAAAAATGCCAAATCGGGCTTTTGGAAATAAGTACAAGGCATTTATATGGAAAATAACTAAGGAGTTGTAGCATTATAAATCCTCTTTTAACCATTTGTTTTAACATTTTCTATTTCCCTTTAACAAATATTAACAAGCTAATTCATAACCGGTTTATATATTTGCACAACAAAAATTTGAAAAAAATAATCCCCATGTTAGAAACGGATATTCGCGAACTTAACGAAAAGATTCAAAAAGAGAGCCAGTTTATCGATATGGTAAAACTGGAAATGAACAAGGTAATTGTAGGACAGGCACACATGACAGAGCGGTTGCTCATCGGATTGCTGGGAAATGGTCATATTTTGCTCGAAGGAGTTCCCGGACTGGCAAAAACACTGGCCATTACCTCGTTGGCCAATATTATAGATGCCAAATTCAGCCGCATCCAGTTTACACCTGATTTGCTGCCTGCCGACTTGCTGGGAACACTTATCTACAGCATAAAGAAAGAAGAGTTTGTGGTGAAGAAAGGTCCTATTTTCGCCAATTTCATTCTGGCTGATGAGATTAACCGTTCACCTGCCAAAGTGCAGAGTGCATTGCTTGAGGCCATGCAGGAACGACAGGTAACCATTGGCGACAATACTTTTAAGCTGGATGAGCCTTTCCTGGTCATGGCTACACAAAATCCCATCGAGCAGGAAGGAACCTATCCGCTTCCCGAAGCCCAGGTAGACCGTTTTATGCTGAAGGTGGTCATTAACTATCCTAAAAAAGAAGAGGAAAAACAAATTCTTCGTCAGAATATTACCAATACTTTCGCGAAGACAAATACCATTCTTGAACCGGAAGATGTTCTTAAGGCCAGAGAGCTGGTGAGGCAGATTTACCTTGATGAAAAGATTGAAAACTATATTACCGACATCGTTTTTGCTTCCCGTTATCCCAAAGATTATCATTTGGAGAAATTCTCAGGGATGATTTCTTACGGTGCTTCACCTCGTGCCAGTATCAATCTTGCGTTGGCTGCCAAAGCACTGGCTTTTATCAAGAAACGGGGTTACGTTATTCCCGAAGACATCCGTTCTGTTGCTCACGATGTGATGCGTCATCGTATTGGACTGACTTATGAAGCTGAAGCCGAAAACATCACCAGCGAAGACATTATCAACGAGATTCTGAACTCGGTGGAAGTACCTTAAAACTATGATGATATAATTTAAAATAAGCAGTAAATAAATCTCTTTGGCTATTTTATATCTGCCTGTTACTTTGCTTCGGCAGAAAGAAGAAAGGGATAAATATCCGGAAGTTTATTTGCTGATTTTTGAGAGGAAGATAAATCAGAAACTTTTGCGGAAAGCATAAAACTGAAACAAATTGGAAGCACAGGAATTATTTAAAAAAGTCCGGAAGATAGAGATAAAAACGCGGGGATTATCCAAACAGATATTCTCCGGCGAGTACCACAGCGTTTTTAAAGGGCGTGGTATGGCTTTCAGCGAAGTACGCGAATATCAGTTTGGCGATGATATCCGTAGTATCGACTGGAATGTTACTGCCCGGTTTAATCACCCCTTTGTGAAAATCTTTGAGGAAGAACGTGAACTGACGGTCATGTTGCTGATTGATGTTTCCGGTTCTAATCTTTTCGGAACACACGGACAACTCAAGCAGGAGGTGGTTACGGAAATAGCTGCAACTCTTTCTTTTTCAGCTATTCAAAATAACGATAAAGTAGGTGTTATTTTCTTCTCTGATAAAATTGAAAAATTTATTCCACCCAAAAAAGGGTCTTCACATATCCTGCGGATTATCCGAGAACTCATCGATTTTAAAGCTGAAAACAGTGGCACTAACATTGCTGAAGCACTACGTTATCTGACCAATGTTATTAAAAAGCGAGCCACCTCTTTCCTGATTTCAGATTTTATGGATGAAGGTTTTGAAAAAGCGGTACAGATTGCCAACCACAAACACGACCTTATCGCTATTCGTGTAACTGACCAGCGTGAAAAAACAATGCCCAACGTGGGAATGGTGCGGATGTTGGATGCCGAAACAGGAAAACAAATGTGGGTAGATACAGGAAGTGCCGCCGTACGCAGGCAACTGAGCCGTTGGGCCGAACTTAAAGGACGTGAACTGGATACACTGTTTTCAAAATTGGGTATTGACATGGTTAAAGTTTACACCGGCGAAGATTATGTGAAGCCGTTGATGAACATGTTTAGGAAAAGAGAAGCAAGAAGTTGATAACGAAATGAAAAGAACAAAACTTAAACATACAGGCCTGTTGATTTTGATGCTTACAACATTTGTGGTTGTACGGGGGCAGAACATGATGCCGTTAAAAGCCTCGGCTTCGCTGGATACCACAGCCATTATGATTGGCGATCAGATTGGCCTGAACCTTGCCCTGAAAGTACCGGCCGGTTCGCAGGTAATCTGGCCTGCACTTAACGACACGCTGGTACCGCATGTGGAAATTATGAAGCGTGGAAAAACAGACAGTATTTTAAAAAATAATATGCTGAACCTGAAACGCCGGCTGACGATTACTTCTTTTGATTCGGGGTATTTCAATATTACACCCATGAAATTCCAGGTGCGTTTACCGGGAAGCAGCAAAATAGATACCGTATCAACGCAGGATTTGTTTCTGCAGGTTTATACGCCACGGGTAGATACATCTAAGGCTTTTAAACCCATCCAGGGTCCTCTTGCCGAGCCCTACACCCTTGATGAAATTTTGCCATGGATATTGCTGGGTCTACTGGTGATAGCAGGTGTGGTGTTCCTTGTCTGGTATTTACGCAGACGTAAGAAGAACCAGCCATTGTTTGCCCGTAAACCCAGGCCCAAATTGCCACCTTATCAGGAGGCTATTCAGCGGCTCGAAGAGGTACGGCTTTCCAGAATGTGGCAGGCTGGCAAGCTGAAAGCCTATCATTCGGCTATTACAGACATTATGCGTGATTATTTTGCCCGGCGCTTTAGCTTCGATGCCCGCGAAATGACCACTGGTGAAATTGTTCAGAACCTGACAAAACAACCTGAAGTAAATAAAGAAGCATTGACCAAAGTGCAAAATACCTTTGAGCTGGCTGATTTGGTGAAGTTTGCGAAATTAACACCATCGGCGCTGGAAAATGATACCAGCCTGAACTATTGCATTGATTTTGTAAATGAAACCAAAGTGGTACCAGAGGAAGCACCGGATGAGAACGGACAGAAAGAAGCACCGGACAACCCCCAAACAGTATCTGAAAATAAAGTGAAACCGGAAAATAAGGAGGAGGAAGAGTAATGTTTGGCATAGACACATGGAGAAATCCCGATTATTTTTATCTGTTTCTGTTGATTCCGGCATTGGTTGTGTGGTATGTTTACCGCTTTCGCAAAAGTACGCCGGAGCTGCTTTTTTCGGGGCTTAAATTCTTAGATGGCGTTTCGCCATCGCTGAAAACAAGATTGATTCACAGCCTGTTTGCCCTGCGGATGCTGGCCTTGTCACTGCTTATTATTGCACTGGCAGGACCGCAAAATGTTTCATCAAAAAGCAACATTAATGTTGAAGGAATAGACATTGTCATTGCTTTGGATGTATCAGGAAGTATGCGCGCCCGCGATTTTCAGCCTGACCGTATTGGTGCGGCCAAAAAAATTGCTGCAAAGTTTATTGAAGGACGCCCCAACGACCGTATTGGCCTGGTTATTTTTAGTGGTGTGGCATTTACACAGGCTCCGCTTACGCTGGATCATTCTGTGTTGCTGAGCTTGTTAAAACAGGTTAAGAGCGGTATGATTCAGGATGGTACAGCTATTGGAGATGGCCTTGCTACAGCTGTCAGCAGGCTGAAGGATTCTCAAGCCCGGTCCAAAGTAATCGTATTGCTTACAGATGGTGTAAATAATTCGGGCGCTATTGATCCGGAAACTGCGGCCGAACTGGCCAAAATGTACGGCATCAGGGTTTATACTATTGGTATAGGTTCCTATGGTTACGCACCTTACCCGGTGCAAACGCCATACGGAATAAAAATGCAGCAAATGAAAGTGCAGATTGATGAGGCGTTGCTGAAAAGAATTGCCCATGAGACAGGTGGAAAATATTTCCGCGCTAACAACAACAACAAACTACGGGCTATTTTTAAGGAAATTGACCGCCTGGAGAAATCCAAAATCAATGTGCATCAGTACCGTAGAAAACACGAGTTGTATTTCCCGTTTGCTCTGGCAGCATTGTTGAGCTTTGTTTTGGAGATTAGTTTGAGATATTTGTTTTTTAGAAGGTTACCGTAATAACAGAAGTAAGAGATGATTCAATTCGAACATAAAGAATTTTTTTGGGCATACCTGCTGCTGCTGTTTTTTGTCCTGATCTACTGGCTTTTCAGAAGCTGGAAAAAACGGGCTTCAAAACAGTTTGGCGAGAAAGCATTGGTGGATCGGCTTGTGAAGCATCGTTCTGACACGCGACCGGCGCTACGATTTTTGCTGCTGCTTTTTGCTTTGTTTTTCCTGATTACAGGAATTATTGACCCGAAAGTAGGATCCAAAGTGGAAACGGTTAAACGCAAAGGCATCGATTTGTATATTGCACTGGATGTTTCCAATTCTATGTTGGCCGAAGACATAAAACCAAACCGGCTGAGCCGTGCCAAAATGGCAATCTCCAATCTGATTGATAAACTGGATGGCGACCGAATCGGACTTATCGTTTTTGCCGGCAGGGCTTACAATCTGCTGCCACTGACAACCGATTACTCAGCTGCCAAGCTTTTCCTTTCGTCAGTGGATACTAAAATTGTTCCGGTACAGGGAACGGCCATTGGCTCTGCTATTAATATGGCAGTGTCTTCTTTTGGGAAAGACAAGCACAACAAGGCCATTATTGTGATTACAGATGGAGGAAATAACCAGGATAATCCGGTACAGGCAGCGAAAATGGCTGCTGAAAAAGGGATAAAAGTATTTACTATTGGCATGGGATTGCCCCAGGGGGCACCAATTCCAATTTATGATGCTCAGGGAAACCGTACTTTCCTGAAAGACCGGCAGGGGAAAGTGGTGATTACCAAACTGAATGAGCAAATGTTGCAGGAGATAGCGAGTGCGGGTGATGGGGCTTATGCACGTGCTAACAACGCCAGCGTAGGGCTGTCGGAAATCCTGAAAAAGCTTAACCGTATTCAGAAAAAAGAGCTGGCAACCAAACAGTTTACTGATTATGACCATCATTTTCAGCTGTTCCTGGCAATTGCTTTTTTCTTTCTGGTGTTGGAATTGTTGTTGGTGGAGCGTAAATCGAAATGGGCTGAAAAAATTGATTTTTTTGGAAAATGAGAAAGAAAGTAAATATATTACCGGTTTTGATTTTGTTGCTGGGAATGATTTCGGCGAGTGCTTCTGCACAAAGCGTTAAATCATATATCCGCAAGGGGGATAAACTATATAACCAGAAGAAATTTTCTGAAGCTGAGGTATTGTTTCGTAAGGCTCAGGCTAAGAATCCGAAATACAAAAAAAGTACTTTTAATCTTGGAGATGCACTATACCAGCAAAAGAATTTCAAGGGTGCTCAGAAATATTTCCAGAATTTGGCACAACAAACAAAAACGCCACAGTATCAGGCAAAATCCTGGTATAACCTGGGCAATACCTTCATGTCGCAAAAACAATATGAAAAAAGTATTGCCTCCTATATCCAGTCGCTTAAGCATGCCCCAACGGATATGGATGCCAAATATAACCTGACTTACGC
>WFNG01000128.1 GCA_015488735.1 Bacteroidales bacterium
ATTACAAAAAGAGCTGGACGAGATTCACAATTCTGAGATGTGGCAAACCGGCGCCGCCGTGCGTAAGTTACGACCTGAAAGGAATTAATACGATTATTTTTTCGTGGATGAAGCCCTAAGAATCAATGATTCTTAGGGCTTTTGCATAAACAGCAAAAACAGGTTAATTACCACAAGAGCCCTGCTCGATATCGTCAGCCGTCGGGTTGTATCTGTTTCCCAGTATGAATAGTGAGTACACCTTTCCTGTTAAAGGTTCCGGATTGTTTTTCTTACATCCGGGAAAGCTCCAAAATCCTAAAAACAGTAAAAGTAAAAAGGCAGTGACAAAAAGAGTTCGTTTCATTTTGATGGGCTTGTAATATTTAACTGTAAAATTAAGAAAAATTCTATCTTTGAACAAAATAAATCTCATATGAAAAAATCTACATTACTTTTGTTAATGTCAGTAATGTTTTTTTTGTTTTCCTGCAATAACAGCCATTCGGGGAAGAAAAAACACAATGGGAAAACGGCTTCCAAAGTTGAAATCCGGCATCCATTGGTTGTCATGAAAACAGAATTCGGAACAATTGTAGCCGAACTCTGCCCGGACAAAGCCCCTCAGACAGTAGCCAATTTTGAACGATATATTCGTGAAAACAGGCTAAAAGATGCAGTTTTTTATCGCACAGTAACCAGGAAAAATCAACCCGGAAAAAAAATAAAAATTGAAGTTGTTCAAGGGGGACTTTACAGGGACAATCATCCGGACATGCTCCCTCCTATTCAACTTGAAACAACAAAGCAAACAGGATTACATCATTTGAACGGTACGCTTTCCATGGCACGCGACAAGCCAAACTCTGCCACCAGTGAATTTTTTATTTGTATAGGAGACCAGCCTTCATTAGATTATGGTGGCAAACGCAATCCCGACGGATTGGGATTTGCAGCTTTCGGACGGGTTATTAAGGGCATGGATGTGGTGAGAAAAATCCAGCAGCAGCCTTCCAACCATCAAATCCTCATCCCAATGGTAAAACTGGACACAATTTTTGTCGGTAATTTAGGCTCTCTGCTAACATTATAGATTCAGACTGTACTGAACCATTATGTTTCTGAGGGGTTCTGCTTTCAGCGGCCGCAACGAATACATTCTGTTAGTAACATTGTTGCTGAGAACGGATATTTTACTGCTTTTGCCCAGCTCATAACTTACACGAACATCCCATATCATATTGCCATTGTTATGATGGTAGAAATAATTACGGTATAAAATGGCTTGCAAAGTGCCACCGGTGGCAAGGGTGACATCTTCAAATTCGAATATGGCTTTATCAAGATTTACAATCTTGCTGAAATAACGCATGGAGGTTCCTACCGCAAACCTGCCAATATCAAGTTCCAGATCCAGTTTGGCCGTATGCAGAAACCGATATTTTAGTATACGGGATGAAGGATTTACGCTGGTACTGTTATAAGAAAAAGCGGTATGCCCGCCGGGATTATAATCATGCGCAAAAACTTTATTCGGATCGAGCGTAACAGGATGTACATAAGTATAACCCGCCATAATGTTCAGTGTAGTATTGTGACTAAATCTTGCCTGGCCGGTCAGCGAAAAATCGATACCGGTTACACGAGAAGCTCCCGTATTAACAAATTTAAATCCTGCATAGGCAAAAGTATAGGTCGAGTCCCAAAAGCCAAACAGATACTCCACCGTGTTTTTATACTCCTGATAAAAGAAGGCCACATCGGCATAGCCCCGGAATTTTTTGAACTTAAAAGCCTGTTTAATCCCGATTTCAGCATTCCAGCTTGACTCAGGCTTCAAATCGGGATTGTCAAAAACACCAAACGCTCCGATTTTGGTTCTTACATAACGTTCTGCAATAGTAGGAAACCGGTATCCCATACCAACAGATGCCCGAAGATATGTTGCCGGCGCCACCCGAAACGAAGAGCCAAACCGAAAGATGGGCTTGAACTTTTTTATGGTACCGCTGTTAAGGTCAAAATATTCAAAACGGACACCAAAAGAAAGATTTGCCACACTCCCATACTTTTTCTCAACTTCTGCATACCCCGACAAATTCCACAAATTGTTGGTGTCTGATCCGGAACCCGAATACATTTTGGCTACGGAACGATCGTAATTACTTATTACACCAGCGACAAGGTCAACATTTCCAATTTTCTTAAACTGTTTCCGATACTCATACTTGTTATAAATCATCATTGATTTACTTGACTGGTTTAAATTTGCTTTGGAATTGTCATACATAACCCTGGAAATAAATTCATGTTTTGCACCGCTTTTGGAATAGTAATTTATAAAAGGATCCAAATAGAAAACAAATTGATTGCTTAAGAGAATAGCACCCGGGTAGCCTCTGTAAAAGCCGGTTGTATCATCGAGCCAGGCCATGACCGAAGCCTTTTTCTGTCGCATAAAGTTTCCGTTAAGTCCAAAATTCAGGCCTTCTGTTTTTTTTGAACGCCTGCGCAGATTAAAATTAAACCGTATTAGTCTGTTGGCTACATCTTTCTTCGTAATTCCGGAGCTGTCTATTATAGGCGGAATAACTTTGGCCGGTCCCTGATAATTATGGTCGTAACTGGCAGTGCCGCCTATAACCAGATCGGTATGTCCATCACCAAGCCTTTGAGAATGGCTGAAAGCAACTCCTGTGATAGGGGCCAAGCCATTCCACCACTTCTCTGCAATTTTATTGGGGGCAGTATACGTACCAAAATAAGAGCTCACATAAGTATGCGGTTTAAGGCCGGGATATTTCATGCGAACATAAATAGCTCCACTCAGCGATGAAGAGCCTGAAAGGACTGATGCAGCACCTTTTACCACTTCAATTTGTCTTATATCCTCAACCGGAATAAACGACCAGTCAGGCTTACCGGCATCCGCGCTGGCAATGGGCATACCATCTACAAACACCCCTACTTTGGAACCCACGCCATACGTAAATCCACTCCCGCCTCTGATCTGCGGTTCTTGATCGAGAATAGTAACACCGGGGGTAAGATTGAGTATGGTGGCAATGTTCCGCGTATTGCGATCCTGAATAATTTTTGGTTTCATTACATCAATGGAAACAGTCTGATCAACTAACTTTTTGTTGAATTTACCAGCACGCACCACCAGCTCCTGAACATTGTAACTTTTGGCTTCAAGTTGGATGGTTTTTAATTTAATGATTGTGTTTTTTTTGATGTTAACCGTAAAAAGTTTTGACTTCATACCGGTGTAAGAAACCTCTATTTGCTGACTGCCAACAGGTAAAATTAGCTGAAAATAGCCGTTGTAATCTGTAACAGTACCTTTAGACAGGTTTGCTTTCAGAAAAACATTTGCCCCTATCAGCGACATTCCGGTCCCTGATTCCACTACACGGCCGGAAACAGTTCCTGTTTGCCCGTTTGCCAGGCCTGGAGCCATGCCAAAAAGAAAAGCAAAGAAAAATAGAATTGAATATCTTTTTTCCATAAAACCCGCGTATGGCTTAATGTATTAAAATCTTTTTAGTCAAGATGTTATCACTATTTTCCGCTTGTACAATGTATATGCCTGAAGGCAGAAAGATGTCTATGATTTTATTCTCTCCGCTTTTCATAGTCGTAACGGCCTGCACACGTCCAAGAATATTCAGCACACGGATTTTATATACGCCGCGCATTACATTTTTCAATTCGAGATGCAGCTTATTGTTATTGGCAAATACATTTAACGCCCCCTTTTGAAAATGTTTTATACCGGTAGAATTATTGAAAACGACATTCAAATCATCAAATTTGGCACTACTTCCGGCAATAGCGTGTTTTCCATTGCCCGAAGTCAGGATAATTAAAATATACTGCGGATTACTGTTGGAATAATATTTAAACGGAACCGAAAATCGTGTCCATTTATTAATGTTTGACCCCGGAAGATCAAAAGAAGCCTTGGCCACCCAGGTGGAGGAATCTCCATTTAAAACAGGGCTGCGGGCATAACCTGTATGCAGAATAGCGAGAACATTGCCTCGGTCACCGGAAACCGATTTACACATAAACCATCCCACCAGGCTATCAGGTCGGGCGGTAAATGGTGTATTAAACAATGGGTTGGATATATCAGTATAAACATAACTGTCATCAGCATTCATTTCTGCATGATAACGGCCATTTGACATGGTTCCTGTTGCCACAAGTCCCATAGAGGAAACATTAAATAATTTCAATGAATACTTACCGCTATGAGCTGTATCACATCGTTCCCAATTAACAGGTGCCAGAGAGCTAATGATGGCATTATCACTATTTTTAATGCCATTCCAATCAACCGGGAGAGGATGATCAGCCGGAATACCAATGGGGACATGCCAATTTTCAAATCCGGAATTTTGAATTGTATCTGCTGTTTGAGCCTGTAATAAGGGCGAACCAAGTAAAATAACTGAAAGAAAAAGTATAGTTTTTTTCATAATTTGACACTTTGGTTGTAAAAGTAGTAAAAAAATTTATGAAAAGAAAAAATAACAAAACACTTCTCTGCTTAAAGCTTACTTGGTTACACCCTTTTTTCCACCAAAATTTAATATGGCTGATAAATAAAGGTTAACAGAATAATAATGCATGGAAGCATTGTTTTCCAACGGCCCTTGTAAGGGAATTTTGTCAACGGGATTATATTCTACCGGATTCGAAAAATTGGCTAACTGTTTTTGGTGGCTTAACTTACTGAATGTAAATTCGACCCCGGAGATAATCCTTTGTCCAAAAATGGAAAATTCTGCTCCCCCTGTTAAATGATAATTATCCGAATGAGAATATGGCAGAATGTTATAATGAGCGTACTTTCCAAAATTATAATTCTTCAGATAATTAAAATCTGTACGAAATCCCAGCATAAACCCCACGTTATTAGCATTTTTCCAGTTGTAACCAACAGCAATATTGGTAAGTTTTTTTGATCCAGAAGCCACTGAAAGCCAGCGGTGTGCAAATTTGTCAGGCAAAGTTCGCGGATGAGGATAAGCTTCCAGCATAAGATAGGGCTTCAACCTGAAAAAATGCTCAATACTAAAGTAAACATGACTCCCCGAACCAGGAAAATGCAAAACAAAACCGGCTGAAATGGAAAGCGGCAACCGTTCGCGCGAGAGAACACCTTTGTCTTGCTCTGCCATAAAAATAACCTTGTCAGGCAATGGTTTACCAAGATATGTGATATTATCCTGACTCTGCGTGCGAATAAGTTTTTTACTAATGGAAAGTAAGGTAAAAGACGGTGCCGTAATATTTAAGCCAAAACGCCAGTTTGCCAGTTTGTAACTAATGCCTACTTTAAAAATACCCCGGAAATTATTATAACTAATCAGGTTCCGGGTATTATAAATAGCCGAATACATACTGGAGTCATTTATGGTTTGTGCAGAATTTTCAATATCCTTAAGGTATTGCATGGATACAGAAGAGACGAAAAAACTAACCCCCACATGAAAACGGGAAGAAATGTCATAAGCAGCTGCAATTCCTACCCAGGTATCATCAAAACGGTTACGATAATCAAAATAAGCGTTGTACAGCTCATTACCTGGATGGCTTTTCAAAATATCCATCTCTTTTTGCAACGTGTAATTAATTTCTATCCGCTCATGAACACGGGTAAAAACGCTGGCTCCCAATGTGATTTTCCCTTTGGGAGGATTATAAATATAAGTAATAAACCGTGGTTGAACAACAAAAGCAATAGTTTCCGGGCTTATGCCGTTTCCCAGCCCATTGGCCAGCTTATAGTAACGTAATGAAAACATTACTGCTGAGAGGGACAGGTTGGAATTCTTACCCGCCTCCGAAATATTGGCCGGGTTATAATATATGGAACTACTCCCTCCATCTCCGGCAACTACAGCCCCCGATAACATGGACGATACCGAATTAAAACTTTGTGACCAGTAATAATTAGAAAGTTGTGCCTGAGCCACCCGGGGAAACATTTCTCCCACTAAAACAAATAAAATATAAAATAAATTCCGTGTAAAAACTTTCAATATTGTAACAATAAAAAGGTTAAGTGTTTATTCTGTTATTCTATACCGGAAAAATGCTTCATAAACTGGATACGCTCATAAGCTGCCGGATTTTCCACCTCGAAAACGCTAAGCTTCCCTCTGAAATCATCGATACGCCTGTAATTGTGTCTTTCCATCCAGCTTTCCAGCTGATCAATCATGCTGCCGATTTCTCTAAATCCTTTTTTATAGAGTACAGAAGCTATTTGCACCACTGTAGCGCCAACCAACAATTGCTTGATAAGTGCCGTTCCGCTATGTACGCCGGTAGATGCAGCAATATCGCATTTCACTTTGGGCGATAACATAGCAATCCATCTCAATGGCAATGCGATGTCGGCAGGTGTACTAAAAACAAAAGAAGAGGTAATTTCCTCGTGTTCAATATCAATATCGGGGGTATAAAATCGATTAAAAAGAACCAGTGCTTTTATATCTGTCCAGGAGAGAGTGGTAAGTGTTTTTGCCAGACCTGAAAAATAATAACTTAGTTTCACCGCCACAGGGATATCGAGTTCTTTGGTAACCTTGCGGGCAATATCAAAATAAATCTTTTCATTCTCCCGGCTGTCTTTGCCCGGATCCGAAGGTAAAACAGCGATATTAAGCTCCAGCCCGTCTGCACCGGCAGCTTCTATTTTTTTTGCATAGGCTTCCCATTCGCTGTCTGAAACACAATTAATGGAAGCAATAATGGGGATATCTACCGCTTTCTTCGCGTTCTCAATAAGCCTGAGATAAGTGGCAACATCATTTTCAGCAGTATAATTCCGGATATAATCTTCGGCCTCAGGATACAGATTGGTATATCCATCCTGCATAAGAGTGTGACTGGCGTTGTAACGAATTTGCTCTTCGAACAAGGATTTGAGCACAACGGCTGCGGCACCATTTTTTTCCAGCTCAATAATATTTTCCACAGAGTTGGTTAATCCGGAACTCGCAATAATAATCGGGTTCCGAAGATTCAGTCCCATGTACTGTGTTTCTGTATTAATCATTTTAGTTAAAATTTGGTTCGCAAAAAATAAGGCCACTGTAAAAATAAAAAAAATTATGAAGTAGTGATAGTTTTGGTCAAAGTATATCAGGGGAAACTTAGCTGTATGACTATTGTACGCTACTGTTTGTATCTCAATTAGCACAGCTATATACATAAAAGAATGATAAAAAATCAGGTAACACTTAAAAGGCTTTTTATAAAACGATAGCAGCCTGCCATTCTTAAAATAAATACAAAAAGGAAATATTCTGAAAAATGTCAAGGGAAATAAGGTTTTAAATTGATATATTTGTCCATGAAAGATATATAAGCCTAATATTATGTCAGAATTCATAAACAACACAGAACAAAGGGTTAAGCAATTGCATAGTTTTGTAGATGGCATCATTAACCAGCGCGAAAATGGTGCCGGGCTCATTAAAAAGTACGAGGAGGCCATTGAACAGGTACAACCTTTTGATGTAGTAACTCTTGTTCATCTTATGATGGGAAAAAAGCCCAAAGGAGAAGCGCTGCAAAAATTGAAAAAAGGGATTAACAGATCTTTGAACATGCTCTACAAGGGTCTGGTATCAAGAGCAATACCAGAATATAACAGCAAGCCGTTCTTTGGAATTCTCCAGCAGGAAAACAATGCACTGAATGAAAGGCTGATAGAGTTACGGCCTTTTATCAAAGCATTTAATGATAAAAATGCCAGTCAGCAGGAGATTACTGATTCTCTGACAGAAATTAAAAACCGCGTAAATGCTTTGCAGGAATTCAACCTGCACTATGTCAAAAAAGAGAATATTCTGTTTCCGTACGTGGAAAAACATTTGGTGGAATATGGATGTTTGCCCATGATGTGGTCTTACCACGATGATATCCGCAATTTTATTAAAGATACAGTCGAAATCATTGAAAATGAAAACACCGATCTGAAGCGTCTGAACCGTTTACTCGGCGATTTGTTTTTCAATATGTATGCCATCCGCTTTCGCGAAGAATACATTTTGTTCCCCGTTATTTTCGACAGGATACCAGAGGAAGAACTGCACGGGATGCTGGAACAGGCTTTTGATGTGGGATTTGCGTTTATCACTCCACCTTCAAAAAAGCTGCTGGATAAACAGCCCAAAAAACAAATGGGAAGCAAAAATGACAAGCTGCTCACCATCGATGAGCTGGGCGACAAGCTGCTGGATTTCGACACGGGCAAACTATCTATCAGGCAAGCCATCATGATGCTGAACCATCTGCCGGTGGATGTAACTTTTGTGGATGAAAACGACGAAGTACGTTATTTTTCCACACCGGGCGATCGGATTTTCCCCCGTTCCAAAGCCATCATCGGACGTTTGGTGGAAAATTGCCATCCGCCTTCAAGCGTGCATATTGTGAAAGAACTGGTAGATGCATTCAGAACGGGGAAAAAACAAAAGGAGAGTTTCTGGATTCAAATGGGAAAGAAATTCATCCTCATCCAGTACTTTGCCCTGCACGACGAAGAAGGTAATTTCCGCGGTACCCTCGAAGTGAGCCAGGATGTGAGCGATATCCGAAAACTGGAGGGCGAAAAAAGGCTGATGAATTAGTTTTGCGTTGGGCGTAAAATGCTTTTTCATATTTCCGGCTGGAAGTGGAATAAGAACACCTGAAAATTACCGGGTTAAAAAATCCAAAGGCTCACTTTGGCATTGGTATTACAAATTCAATTGAACCCGTGGAAAACTTGAAAAACAACATACTGTAGCAATTGCTACTACAACTTATTCACCAGCTTAAGCATATATTCGATATCGCCATCAAACTCTTCTGCAATTTCCGGAGGAAACTCCCCAAAACCACTCATGCGTTTGGAAAGCGAATCATTGAGTATCTCCCAGGCTTTGGATTTGCGTGAATTCAAAAAATGACTTTCCACCATTTCCTGACGCGTGAGTTGGTATTTGTCGGCAAGTCTTGCAATCTCTTTTTCAATCTCAGTTACAGCTTTTAATACCGATTGCTTTTTCTGTACACTTAAATCTTTCTCTTCTAACTGCATTCGCAATTCATTTTCCGAGGTAAGCACCTCCCGGATTTCTACTGCCATCTTTTCAAGCAAATACAGCGTTGAAGAAAATGAACGCCTGTGGTTGGGCTGCAATTCTATCTTTTCCATGTGTTTATATTTATATAACGGTTTTAATATGGTGCGTGGCGCATTTTCCTTGTTTTATTTTTCTATTTTCCGGTAACTTCATTTAATGTTTAATCGTCATATTTACAACTAATTGCGGTATGCATTATGAGCCTTTGTTATATGCCGGCTGTTTTCTTTTATCAATTCAAATGTTTCTATTTTACTGCAATATTGCTCGGTCATGGCGAAGGAGTAAGACGGACTGGAAGGCTCTTTTAGCATTTTTGGACAGTGGGTAAGCTTTGCGCCAAAAAACCTTTTCAGACGAACATATATCCCTAATACGAGCTAATAGTTCATCGAAATAATTTCCATCTCCTGCTTGTTTCAGTATATCATCGTTCATTGTGGAACGCGATTTTTGAAACAATTGGCCCATTTGGCCAATAGTCAGCCAAACGGTTTCTTCTTCCAAACGGACATCAATTTTTGTCTGTCCGTCTTCGGTTTGGTATAATAGTAGTTCTGAGTTGGTCATCTTAATTTCCCTCTATAATATTAATTTCCTCCTCCGTCAAACCATACAACTCATAAACCATTTGGTCTATTTCTTTGTCCGTTTTTTCTATTTCGGATTTTAGTTTTTGGGCTTCCCTCGATTCCAAAAGAAAATATTCTTCCCATTCTGCTTCCTGCGAGAGCGAGAGTTTTATTTTCTTTTTACGCAATTCTTTAATAAAATTAGAGAATGAAAGCAGGTACCAGTCTTGCAGTTTTTTTGGGAGAGTTTCCATCTCAAATTTACGCTGCATTGCACGTTGGAACTTAGTGACCAGAGCTTGCAAATTATCAGTTAGCCGGGTTTGTTCTTTTGCATATTGTGCCAGTGTGGCCGTTTGTTCTTTATTGGCTTGCGGAACAGGAAAATGTTCGAAATAAACCTTGCGAATTTCTCGTGTTCCACCTTGAAGTTCGGGGCAATTGTACCAAATCCAAAGTTTTGCTAACGATGAGTTCAAGAGAGCTGTAAGAAATAAAAGAGAAACTGAATTGTTTTTAGCGGTGAGAATAAAACTTTTGTCGTTTCCTAATATTCCACTTTCATCGTACATAAACGGAAATACCGAAGTCATATTCGGATAAATAATTTTTGGTTTATTAAACTCCTGATTGTATGCAATACTATCCTGGGTTTCAAACCACCTGCCTCTTGTTTTTTTGCGTGAACCTTTGTCTCCGGTTTGTTTTAGGCGGTCGTATCCAAACGATAGCAAATGTTCTTTGATGGCCGGAAAACTTTCAATATCTAAATTAAGAGATGGAAAAGTAGTTATCAAATACTCACTACCTGTTATTCCATAAGGAGAAATATCCCTGCCACGCACCATCGGTTTAATAATTTCATTACTTTTTGCATCGGCAGCAATTAGGTTTTTTCTGGTTTCTGCATCAATATAAAAGGCATCGTTATATCCAGTAAGTATTCCACGATAAATGGATACTGGCAAGTCCTTCAATTCAATACCCTCTCTGGACATTTTTGTAAGTTTCTGAGCATCGGCATAAGGTTGAATGCTCCAGTTGTTTTCGCCAAAATTATTGGAAGAATAACTGTATAAGTTTGTTTTTACTTCTGAAAGGAAATCGCCATAATACGTTTTTCTATTTAGCGACAGAACTTCTACCTGTTTGTTAGCTTTACTTTTTTGAGTAACGAAAATGCACACGTAAGTAGTAGCTTCATCAAAAAACTGTATATCGCCAAAGTTTAGTATTTGTCGCAAACCAGTTTTCGATAAAAATTTCCGAAGTGGTTTACCATAGGCAACAATCATCCATTTATTGGGCATAATAAACGACTGTAACCCTCCTTCATTCAGTAATTTGTAACCACGTTCAGTAAACAGACAATACAAATCGGCTCCTTTGTGGAATGTTTCATAAGCACAACTCGCCAGTTTATCGCTCATTTGTCCCATTGACTGGAGTTGTACATACGGCGGATTACCAATCACCACATCGAAACCACCTTTGTATTCGGCACGGAATGCGTGTTCTTTTGTACATAGAAATTCCTTTTTTAGCTCTTCTATTCTTTCGCTTTTAGGTAGTTCGTGTTTTACGCGGTTATTTCGAATATATTCTATTACATTATTTAGATATTTTTCGTCTTTTATTTCGGATTTTCCGAACTTCTGCGTCCAGAGGGAATTATATTTTTCTTTTTTCTTTTCGGTATCGGTACCAGTACCGGTACCGGACAAGGGGACATGTCCCCTTGTTGTGCCCGTAGCACTCGTAGCAGTAGAAGGTATCGTTATACCTTTTTCTATATTATATCTTCTTCCACTTACGGCTTTTATTTTTCCCACTATTTTCGGCAGTTCTTCCCGTTCGCACACCAGTAGCAGGTGCATATGGTCGCCACAGATATTATATTCGATTATGTCAATGGGATAAATCCCATTGTTGTCAAGTTTGCTTTCTTTTACTATTTCGGCAATGGTTTTCGTTATTGTTATTTCATCTTCCTCTGTTAGCCAGATGGCCTCACCTGTCTTTACATGATTGTCGAACATTCGTTGCGAGTATCTCGAATTATGTGTTGCAGAAGTAATATGCCATGCTCTTTTCTCTTTTTTACTGAATACAGTAGGAAACTCTTTATACCAGTTAAAAGCCTTATCGCCTGCAACTTCAGGATCGTCAATTAGTGAGTTTCCACATTTTATGCTGTTACTAAGTGTATTGAGTTTTCGCCCTTTTTGGGCAGTACGTAACCAAAGTGAGAGTTTGGCAATTTCAACTGATTCTTCATTCAGATCAACACCAAAAATATTTTTTTCAAGGATGTCAGTGGTGATGTCGGAAAATATAATTGCCCCGCCAAAGAGCCGGGTCCGCAATTCATCAATTTTCCGATGTTCGTTTATGAGAAATTCCAATGCCTGATTCAAAAACGCACCGGATCCACAAGCAGGGTCAAGAATGGTTAATTTTAAAAGCCAGTTTCGGTATTCATCCAGTCTTTTGTCGAGTGCCCTTACAATGTCTTTTTTACGGTTCTTTCGTCCTTTGGCATATTCTTCGTCAACAATTTTTAGTTCAGTTCGTTTTTCGTTGCATAGTTTTCCAACCGTATTTTCTACAATGTATTTGGTAATGTATTTCGGGGTGTAAAAGATGCCATCCTTTTTGCGCTTGCTGGCACTGGCAACAGTGCCAGCCAACGGGTCATGACCCGTTGTTGCGGCTATTGCCGCAATCTCGCCCAATGAATGCTCAAAAATATGCCCCAGGATATTTACATCAACATCCGTGTCAAAATCGTAATTACTTAATTTTAGTGTGTGTTCATGCAGAATTTCATCGTCAATTATAATATTGTCTAATACTTCATCGGGTTTAAAAAGTCCGCCGTTGTACGCATATATTTCAGCACGATTTCCACTTTTGGGTCTGCCCACATTCAGTACATGAAAGTATTTTTTAAAGGTGTAGTAAAGCGGTTTGGCATCTCCAAAATCTACATCGTCTTTCCATTTATCGATAATTTGTGAAATGGAATTGGGCGGAACTAACAATCTGTCTTCGGCAAAAAAGATAAACAGAAAACGGTCGAGCAGTTTTTGTGTCTTTTTGAACAGTAAAAGTTTATCTGTTTCGGGATTGTTTTTTATAAGATTATTGTAAATCGCCGTTCTGAATGTTGAGTAATCGGCATACAATTTTTTTGTGATGTTTTCTTCCTGTAAAACCGATGAGTTCTTTATTTTTAATGGCAAATCATTCAGCAGGTTATCTTTTGCCAAACAAAGCCACATTAACGAGAACTGTTCTTTTGTCAGGTTGAACAAATCGAAATCAACATGGTCAACGGCATCTTGAATGTAAAAGCGAAGTTTTTCAAAATTCGAGGTAATCACATAAATACATTTCGGATGGTGGTTTTTGTATCCGAATGCCTGTGTTTCAATTTTATCTAAATCAGATGTATTTGTACCCTTCAATTCGATAACTGCGGTTGCATATGGTTCTGCCAAGGGGTCATGACCCCTTGTAAGGATTGCACCGTCAGCTTTTTTACTGTTCGATATATTTTTTAATTCGGTAGTCAGGTTAAAATTCGGTTCAGGATTTAATGTATACCCTAAAATATTTACAAATAATTCCCGTAAAAACCCCTCCTGAAATTGTTCTTCTTTTGAGTTTCGAATGTTTTCCTGTCTTTCTGGATTTCCAAAATAGCTCTGAAAATCAGCATATTTTTTGTCGATTAATGCAGCGTTAAGGTCGTTTAAATATTTGTTTTCTACCGATTTTTGAAACAAACTCATATTTTGGTTTTACTCTCTGTTTTTATCGAAATTAATTCAACTAAAATACAATTTTAATTTGTCACTATTTTAATAATTACCATAAAAGTGTGCGCCGGCAAAAAAGGCATGTATTTGACAGCGAAGGAACGGTTGCAGGGACGGGCTGGAAAATTTATGCTTTGTGCGTTGGCATTTTCTATTCTTTTTCTTTTTAGGTTGCAGTAAAATTTTTATGCTGTGGCTTCTTCTCAGCTTCCAACTAACGTCAAATTTTCATACTGGTATTCAGTTGCATATAACGGTTTGATAAATATACAATTTCTATTCCAGTCCGGCTGCACTATACCGATGGTTGTGTCAGGTTTATTCGGCAAATACGTTTCAACGACATTTATTTCTCCAGTTCAAAACCAAAATCACGTCCTTTTTCTATGGCAGGGATCCCCTGTTTCATCCATTTGGGTTCCTCTGTGCCTTTCAGGTAATAATCGAAAAACTGTTGCATGCGACGGGTCAGGTCTTTTTCATCAGCACGCCGGCTCAGGTTGTGCGGCTGACCATTATAAACCAGCATCCAAACAGGTTTGTTCAGACGGCGCATGGCGTTAAAAAGTTCAATACCCTGATACCACGGCACCGCATTATCTTTGTCGTTGTGCATAATCAGCAACGGTGTATGGATACGTGGCACAAAGAAAAGCGGTGAATTCAACATATAAAGCGGTAACTTGTCCCAAAGTGTTCCGCCAATACGGCTTTGTGTGTGCTCATACTGAAACTCCCGGCTCATTCCCGTGCCCCAGCGGATGCCTCCATAAGCCGAAGTCATATTGCTGACTGGCGCACCGGCTTCAGCACAACGGAACATATCGGTTTGCGTAACAAGATAAGCTGACTGATATCCACCCCAGCTTTGGCCCTGCATGCCCAACCGGGAGCGGTCGATGAACGGATAACGATCACACATGGCCTGTGTTCCACTAATAATGCAGTCGTATGCACTGGCGCCGGGATACCCGACCTTGTATTTTATGTCGGGGACAAATATGAGGTAACCATTACTGGCATAATAGCTAAAATTAATAACGGAACGTATTGGCCTGGGCGAATAATAATAATGCAGCCGGTTTGAATAACGTTCGTAAAAATAAACCAGCATGGGGTATTTTTTATTCGGATTAAAATTAGCCGGTTTATACAACAATCCCTGCATAGTATCGCCGTTGAAAGTAACCCATTGAACCAGATTTACCGTCCCCCACAAATAGTTTTTCTGCTGTGGATTGGCATCGGAAATTTTCCTGGCATCCGAAAATTTCAGGTTACTCACGTATAAATCAGGATAAATCCGGAAACTCTCTTTCCGCCAGATAATTTCAGGTGCCTCTTTTGCTTTCAAAGGATAGCTGTAGGCAAAATCATTCAGTACAAGTTTCTCCGGTTTTTTATTTTTCAGATTCAATGAATAAAAACCGTCTTTTTTATTCTTTAACTGAAAAGCGGAAAGTAACATGTTACCAGGAAGGTACTGTGCATCTTTGTTTAATTTCACAAAACGAAAACGTAAATTTTCTTTGCGTCCCGTGCCGGAAGTTAAACTGACCGGAGCCGCTTTTCCTGAAGGATCCAGTTGCCAAAGATCGTAACGGTCATAAACCACCAGTTGTCCTTTTTTTGTCCAGCCTGCCATACCATAGGGTGGCGCCATGTTGGGAACATCATTTAGTACGTTGTAAAAAGGATAAGGGATTTTCCCTGTCAGGTTGAAGCTCTTTCCGGCTTTTACCGAATAGGCGTACCATGCACTGTCCTGAATATTATACCATGCCACAAACTGCTGATCAGGCGAAAGGCTGGCGTTGCCGGCAAGTTTTGAGATAATCAGTTTTTTAACACCGGTTTTCCGGTTAACAAGATATACATTTTTATACCACTGTCCAATCCATGAGGTCATTTTAAGGAAAGGCCTGTTGTCGAATCCCAAGCTATACATGCCTTTGGCTTTAGTATTTATCCGTACTTCCTTTAATTCGGGGGTTGCCAGCTGAACCAATTTCTTGTCCCGTGGGTAGAAAACGGCAACAAAGCTCCGGTTTCTTTCTCTTTTCAGTTGAACTTTTTGCTGCGGCTGCAACAGTGTATCGTGATAAGTCCAGATATCGAGACTTACCTTTTCGCTTGGCGCAAGTGTATCTTTTAACGGAAGCAATGGTTTTGGAGCAGTACCGAAATAGAGTTCCGAACCGGTTTTATTAAAATATATCTTCCCGTGTGAACTCACCGCCCATCCTTTTCTCAACGAGTTAAAATTTTTTCCCGAAACCAAGTCCTTCGCATCCTTTTTTAAATCAACATAATACAAGCCATAAGCTTTGTTTTTTACCGTATCTTCCGAAAAAGTAAAGGCACCCTGTTTGCCCTCTTCATCAAGCGCTACATTTTTTACAATGGCCCTGGCATCATAAAGCGTATCTGTTTTTTTCGATAAAACAGAAAAATATTGCACTAGAACTCTCTCCACAGTGTCGCGGGGCACACTGGCAAAAAGACACGAGCTACCATTTTTCGATAAGGCAAAAGTGGTTACATTTTTAAAAAGTACAGTATCGCCCGTCTTTACATTATAAAGCATCAAAACCGCACCTTTTGGTTTTTTCAACTTTTTGGCTTTTTTCGTCTGAGGATTATTTTCTTTCGTTTTTTTGCTTTTCTTTTCAGGCTGACTTCTCTTTTTCATCAACACAGCTATCCAGTCGGAAGAAGTTTTAGGAACCACCACCTTTTGTATCTGCCCAAATTTCTTTAGCAGGCCCGACTCCAGCCAATAGATGGCCAGGGAATCTTTTGGAAGTTTATTACTTTTTACCTTCTTCCGTTCCAGTTTCAGCACTTTTTTAAACTGTGGTTTTATGGCATAAACCAACACATTTGCATCGGGCATAAAGTGCGCCTTATGTCCGCGGGACAATGAATCCAAGCTATTCTTTCTGACGTCATATACATAAAGCCAGCCATCGCCCTGTTGTGGATTAACCTCATAGGAGATCCAATTTCCATTACCGGATATCGTGCTGTTTTTTAAATCTTTCCAATGGTCGTAAACTGTATGATTGAGTGGTATTTGCTGTTGTGAAAAAGCTGTAAAACTTAATAGCAGACTTAAAAATAACAGGGTAATTTTTTTCATGTTTTCATCTTTTGGTTAAAATTTAAAGCGGAGACTAATCCCTTTGTAAGCCGGCGTTTGAGGCAGGTTATAAGGCTGAATAACAGGTGTCACCTCCAGTGATAAATTGTTGGAAATATTCCAGTGCGACAGGTGCGCATCCACGTTGGCATCGATTATCTGGAGAAGATACCATGCCCCTCCAATGATATAAGAAAGCTGCATGTTTCGCCGGTAATAATCCCGAATCATTTTCAGCGTAGTTTTATCATATTTTTTGGCCAGATCGTTATTGCAATTTGTACTGACAGGGCTGCAGTCTGGATGACTGACTTTATAGTCGTAAGCCGCCCTGAATGTCCTGTAAAAATTGCGGTTTGTAACAGCAAAATAGCCAATAACGCCAAAACCTGCATAAACGATGGGCAATTTCCAGTATTTATGGTTATAAATTTGCCCCAGCCCGGGAACCAGCGCCATGAGCATAGCTGTTTTAGGATTGCGTGGCGGATATCTTAGCGTATCGCTTTTGGTTTTATGGTCTTTGTTTTTATTCCGAAAAGGATGGGCGATGGCCGGAGAACTAAACACCAGCAAGAAAGCTGCCAATAGCCCTGCAATCAGTATATTTTTCAGCTTATTGTCATTCACAGAATTACTTTTTCTCAAAAACAGAAACCAGATGTGCAAGAGCTTCGTCATTTTTGAACGAAATAACGATGCTGCCGGCGCCTTTATTGTTTCTTTTCAAACTTACTTTGGTTTCCAGTAGCTGGCTTAGCTCGGATGAAATTTTCTTATATCTTTCAGGAAGCTCAGGACTTTTTCGTTTTATTTTCCGCCTTTCGGGATAGTTCATATCACGCACCATCTGTTCAATTTGGCGAACACTTAGTCCTTCGTCTAAAATAAGTTTAAGCAACCGGAGTTTTGTCGTCTCCTGCTCTACCGAAAGCAGTGCACGGGCATGCCCCATAGAGATGGATGCATCGCGTAAAGCAATTTGAATTTCGGGCGGTAGTTTCAATAAACGCAGAAAATTGGTGATGGTTGTACGGTTTTTACCTACTTTTTCGCTGAGTTTTTCCTGTGTCAGATCACACTCATCAATCAGTCGTTTATAACTGATAGCCACCTCAATGGCATTCAAATTCTGGCGATGAATATTTTCAATCAATGCCAATTCAAGCATTTGCTCATCGTTGGCCACACGGATAAAAGCCGGAATAGTTTCAAGGCCGGCCATTATAGAAGCTTTCAGCCGCCGTTCTCCCGCGATGAGTTGAAAGTGACCACGCCCCATTTTACGAACAGTAACCGGCTGGATAACACCTTGATTTTTAATAGAGTCTGCCAGTTCACGAAGCATTCCCTCATCAAAATCAGAACGCGGCTGGAAAGGATTTGCATCAATTTTATCCACTTCCAGTTCGGCAATGGCCCCCGCCACATAATTTCCTGAGATATCTTTGGAAGTTATATCTGTATCCGGACTACTGAGGATAGCATCCAAACCTCTTCCCAAAACTTTTTTTGTCGATTTGTTAGTTGTCATTCGAAGTCTCTATTTGTCTTTCTGAATTTTTTATACCGGTCATATCGTTTTTCTGCAGCAGTTCTCTGGCAAAGTTCAGATAATTGATGGCACCGGTACTCTGTGCATCATGCATGATAATAGATTTTCCAAAACTTGGAGCTTCACCAAGACGCGTATTACGGTTGATAATTGTATCGAAAACCAAATGCTGAAAATGAGTTTTCACCTCTTCTACAACCTGCTTCGAGAGTCTTAACCGTATGTCGAACATCGTCAGTAGAATACCTTCAATATCCAAATCGGGATTCAGGTTACTTTGCACAATTTTAATGGTATTCAATAATTTGCCAAGACCCTCCAGCGCAAAATATTCGCATTGAACCGGGATAATTACCGAGTCGGCAGCAGAAAGTGCATTAATTGTAATCAGGCCCAGAGAAGGAGAACAATCGATGATAATGAGGTCATAGCTATCACGTATTTTATCGATAACCCGACGCATTTTCCGTTCCCTGTTTGGCATATTAACCATCTCTATCTCTGCTCCCACCAAATCAATATGCGACGGTAACAGATCCAGATTAGGCGTGGAAGTATGCAAAATCACATTTTCAGGATTTACATCATCAATCATACATTCGTAAACACTTGTTTGTATTTTCTTGGGGTCTATACCAATTCCTGAAGTGGCATTCGCCTGCGGATCAGCATCTACCAGCAAAGTTTTGTACTCCAGTACAGCCAGACTGGCCGCAAGACTGATGGCGGTGGTTGTTTTTCCTACTCCGCCTTTTTGATTGGTGATGGCAATGACTTTCCCCATAACATATGTAACTTATTGTACAAAAATACGATTTCCTTTTTCGCCCGGTCAATCCGGGTAACCAAAGTTATTAACAGACCGAAAAGCAGACACAAGATGAAATGTGCAAACTGCAAGCCAGGCAATGCTTATTCAGACGCCTGTACATCGTCTTTGCCCAAATCATCAAAACTTAAATCAATCTTGGTTTTAGGTTCCTCCGAAACAGTCTCTTCTACCGCTATCGTTTCCTCTTCGGGTTCTTCTCCCGTCTCAATAAAACGAATAGCAGCATCCAGTCCTTTTACAAACTTCTCAAAATCCTCTTTGTAAAGAAAAATTTTATGTTTTTCGTAAATGAACTTCCCCTGGTCATTTTGAAAGCGGCGTTTACTTTCCGTGATGGTAAGGTAATACTGATCATTCCGCGTAGCCTTTACATCAAAAAAATAAGTTCTCTTTCCCGCCCTCACGGCCTTGGAAAAAATGTCTTCCCTGCGTTGCGTTTTTTCTTGTCCTTCCATGGGCATGCTCTCTGTTTTTATAAATTTCTTACAAGACAAAAATAAGAATTATCCGATAAACCAAAATCCATTTGTTCTGATATGTTGAAAAATTGGTTGTTTTGTTAACAACATCTTATATTTAACTGGATGTCGCCTCTTTACATTTACCTGAAGCAATAAACCTTTTCATGATTATTTTATTTAGACTTATTCCATATTGTTATATTTTTCGCTATTTTTGCACGCGAATGAGAAGTGAGACCAAAGGGTTAGTTTCCTTCATGATTGTTAAATTATCAATTGTTAAAATGGCTAAATTTGAAATAGTGATGCCCAAGATGGGCGAGAGTATAATTGAGGCAACCATTACCAAATGGCTAAAAACCGAAGGCGAAAAACTGGAAGAGGATGACACCATCGTGGAAATTGCTACCGACAAGGTGGATTCTGAAATCCCCAGCCCCGTAGAGGGAGTATTGTTGAAAACGCTTTTCAACGAAGGGGATGTGGTTCCCGTAGGAACGGTTATTGCCGTAATCGAAACCGAAGGCGAAAATGAAGAAAATGAAGCCGCTGTCGTGGCGGCGATTCCGGGAGTGGATACGCTGGAAAATGAAGAGCCACAAATTTTATCAGAAAACAGTAAGACAGAACTGCAAAAGGAAAACAGCACGCGGTTTTACTCGCCACTTGTAAAAAGTATTGCCAAAAGCGAAAACATTTCTATTGCCGAATTAGAAAATATTTCGGGAAGCGGAAAAGAAGGCCGCCTCACCAAACGGGATGTGTTAGCCTATCTCGAAAAAAGAAAAAGCAAAAAAGCAACACCAACACTAACAGCACCTTCCCCGCAAAAAGCCATGCCCGAAATGGAACTTCCACCGGTAAATACCGATGCCGGGGACCAGGTAGTGGAAATGGATCGTATGCGACGGTTAATTGCCGATCACATGGTAATGTCGAAACACGTCTCAGCACATGTTACATCATTTATTGATGCCGATGTAACTAATATTGTAAACTGGCGTAACAACGTGAAAAACCGTTTTTTACAACGTGAAGGTGAAAAAATAACCTTTACTCCTGTTTTTATCGATGCAGCAGCCAAAGCCCTTCGTGAGTTTCCGCAAATCAATGCATCTGTTGATGGATACAATATTATTTACCGCAAAAATATAAATATAGGAATGGCCACAGCTCTTTCCAATGGTAACCTGATTGTTCCTGTTATAAAAAATGTAGATGAAAAAAGCCTGCTTGGCATAGTAAAATCCGTTAACGACCTGGCCGGTAAAGCACGCAGCAACAAACTCAACCCGGATGAAATTCAGGGAGGTACTTTCACAATTACCAATTTCGGTTCGTTCGACAGCCTGACTGGCACACCGGTCATCAACCAGCCGCAGGTAGCAATTTTGGGTGTCGGGGCTATTCGTAAGAAACCGGTGGTTCTCGAAACGCCGCAAGGAGATGTCATTGCCATAAGGCATATCATGATTCTTTCGCTGGCATATGACCATCGCATTGTGGATGGAGCTTTAGGTGGTATGTACATCAAACGGGTGAAAGAAATCCTGGAAAACTGGGATATGAGTACCGAAATCTGATTTTCCTGAAAAGCAAAATATTGTTTGTCAGAAACAAACCTGCTTCCATTGCCGGAAATTAATCTGATTTTATATCTTTGCTGATTATGGTAGTAGCAGAAAATATTCATAAGTCGTTTGGCAAAGTTGAAGTACTGAAAGGCATTGAGTTACAGGTCAACGAGCAGGAAATTGTTTCCATAGCGGGAGCTTCCGGAGCAGGCAAGTCAACATTATTACAAATACTGGGAACCATTGAAAAACCAGATAAAGGCCGCGTTATTGTTGATGGTGTTGAAGCAGGCAGGCTGAAAGACAAAGCACTTTCGGCATTCAGAAATAAAAAAATCGGCTTTGTTTTTCAGTTTCATCATCTATTGCCTGAATTTACCGCCCTGGAAAATATTTGCATTCCGGCCTTTATTGCCGGCAAAAGCCGGAAAACAGCCGAACAACGCGCCTATGAACTTCTGGATTTTATTCATTTGAAAGAGCGGGCAGGACATAAGCCGTCCGAACTTTCAGGGGGAGAGCAACAGCGTATTGCTGTGGCTCGTGCGCTTATGAATAACCCTTCGGTAGTATTTGCAGATGAGCCATCGGGAAACCTTGACTCTTCTGCCTCGGAAGCATTACACCAGCTTTTTTTTGATTTGAGAAAGAATTTTGGACAGACTTTCGTCATTGTTACTCACAACAAAGCACTGGCAGCCATGGCAGACCGTCAGTTTTTTATTAAAGATGGAATAATTTCGGGAGAAAATATCTGACATAAAACCACGTTACTGAATACCACAACAGATGAATCAAACCATGAGCCGTTCGGTAAAGTTTATTTTTTCGCTACTTTTTGTTATCATGCTTGGCATGTGCCTGACTTCTCCTGTTATGGCCCAACAGGCAAAAACATACCAGGAAGCCATTGCAAAAGGAAATCAACTGCTAAAGGAAAAAAAATACTTCGAAGCAAAAGGTTATTTTCAAATGGCTTTGCGATATAAAGTGCATGATCCTGTAGCCACAAAAAAAATTATTGAAATTGTCAAAATCCTGAAAGCCGGTGAGAGCCGACAAGAAGCCTATTACAACATCATCGATGATGCTGATAATTATTACAACAAAGATATGCTTCAACTCGCATTGAAAAGTTACAAAAAAGCACTTACCATTATCCCCAACGACAGCTACGCATTAGGCCGGATAAATGAAATTCTTCGCCAACAAACAGTTGAAAAGGAAAAATTTATAAAATATAAACAGTTTATAAAATCCGGTAACATGCTGCTGAGTCATAATCTTTTTAATGAAGCTATCTCAGCATTTGAAAAAGCCCAAAACATCTTCCCCGACAAGCCAGCTGCATCCAACAAGCTAATACTGGCGCGACAAATGCAACATGACTACCTGAATAACAAGAAGAAAGCACAAAAAGAAATAGAAATTGCCGGTCGCTATCTTTTGATTAGAAATTATGCAGATGCCCTGCGGCATTACGAGCAGGCAGATTCACTCGTTCCCGGAAATCCGGTTGTAATCAAAAGAATCAACCAGCTAAAACCCAAAGCCCGTACACAGGATGCCTACAACAAAATTGCCAGTGAAGCAGACCGCCTTTACATTGCCAAAAACTACATGGCTGCCCGTGTAAAATACCAGGAAGCACAAAAACTCTGGCCTGAAAATAGTTATCCTGCAGAGATGATTGGTAAAGTAAATCAACAGCTGAATGAGCAACGCCAACATCTGGAAAAAAATTATCGCATGGCCGTTTCTCAGGCTGATAGCCTGTATAAATTACACGAAATGAAAAATGCACAGGCGCAATATAATCTTGCGCTGAACCTGAAACCAAACGCAAATTATCCCAAACAGCAACTTTCTGCCATTAAAACCTGGTTTATCAGAAAACAACAAAAACTTCAGGCGAGCTATCATGCTGTTATCCGAAGTGCTGACAGCCTTTTTAACAGGAAAGCTTATCTGGAGGCACAGGAAAAATATGAACAGGCACTGAATACAAGGCCTAAAGATCCATACCCTAAACAGAAACTTTCAGAGATCGGAAAACGACTTGCCGCACTCGCCAGACAAAAAGAGCAGAATGCCCAATACCAGACACTGATAACCGAGGCAAAGCGTTTACAGGCGGGAGGGCATCTTGAGCTGGCAATTGATAAATACCGCCAGGCTCAGAAACTGAAAGGAACGGATACTTTCAGCACAAATCAGATTAATAAAATAAACCAGATGCTGGCGCAAATACAAAAGCAAAAAGAACGCGATGCCAAATTTGCCAAACAAATTGCATTGGGCCGGCAGTTGTTACAGCAGAAGCAACTGAAAGAAGCAAAGAAAGCTTTTACAAACGCCCTGACCATAAAACCGGAAGAAGTTTTTCCCGCGCAACGTATTCACTTTATCGACAGCCTGATACAGAGGAAAATCCATTTGGCACAAATAGAAAAAGAATACCAGACATCTATTCGGCAAGGCAAATTGCTCTATGCTCAAAAGAAATACAGCGATGCGCTTATCCGCTTTAAAAAAGCCAGGGAACTTAAACCTGAAGACAGTTATTCGGGCAAAATGATACACAGTATTGAATCCACGCTGGCAGCTATTGCACGTGCCAAAGCATTGCAGGAAGCCTACACCGAAAGCAACGCCAAAGCGGACCAACTGCTGAAAGATAATAAATACGAATTGGCCAAAGCCCAGTACCAACACAGCCTCACATTAAAACCGGACGAAAGCTATCCCAAAAAACAAATTGCTGCTATTGAAATAACCTTGGTTCGGCTGGCCAAAGAACGCGACCAGCGATATGCTGCCGTTCTTTCCGAAGCAGACAGCCTGTTCAAGAACCACCATTACCAAAAGGCAGTAGAATTGTACAAAGAAGCTGCCAGTATTAAACCGGGTGAGCCCTATCCGGGAGAGCAATTATCAGCCTGCAAAACATTTATTGCACAAATAGTTGCCCGGCAAACACAGAAATACAAACTGGCCATTGCAGAAGCCGACAAATTATATGCCGCCAAGGTTTTTGACAAAGCCGTAAAAGCATACAAAAAAGCAGAAAAGGCCAAGCCGGATGAAACCTATCCTGCTAAGATGATTAAGAAGATTACGGATTACATTACCAAAAATGCTATTGTTGATTTGGTAAACAAAAAAATTGTAATACAGCCTGACGAAACCAAAAAATTACCATTCAAAGCACTGCCCATCAACGTCAGAAAAGGAAATTATATATACGTGAAAGCCCATAATGTAGATGGAAAATCCTTCCGGATAATTTTTACTTATGGAAAAGATAAAACCAAAAATGGCGGCTTTTTTGTACAAGTGCCTGCAGGTAAAAAAGACCAGGACTTTATTATACGGGTGGGAATACAATACAAGTGGTTTTCAGACGATAACAACTGGCTTAGTATCTATCCGGAAAACAACCCCATCGAAATCAGCCTGGTACGTATTTCGAAAAGTGACTGAAGACGGAAGACAGAAAGTAGAAGGCAGAAGCCTACATCGTACATCAAAAATCTTCACAACAGCCTCACATCCCCGTCCCCGGAAACAACCAAATCAACACCACAATCACTACGAGTGCAGGCAACATGTTGATAACTTTGATTTTTTTAATACCAAGGATATCAATACCCAATCCTAGCAATAGAATCCCCCCCACAGCTGACAGTTCGGTAATCATCATGGCCGGGAAGAAATTGCCAAGCCACATGGCCAGCAAAGTAATTCCGCCCTGAAATATCAACAAAGGGATGGCGGAAAACAGCACGCCAATCCCCAACCCCGAAGCGAGGGCAATGGAAGAAACACCATCCATAAGTGATTTGATGAAAAGCAAATGTGCATCTCCCGTCATGCCTTCCTGAATAGCGCCAAGGATGGTAAGTGATCCCATACAATAGAGCAAAAATGCAGTGAGCAATCCATCCGAGAAGTTTTCATTGCTACTTTTAAACCGCTTTTTTATGAATTGTGCAAACTTTTCCATCCCGCGATCCAAGCGGAGACCTTCACCAATAACGGCACCAATAATCAGACTGAAAACCATTTGCAGCACATGGGTTGATTTTAAAGCCATGGAAAATCCAAGATAAAGGGTGAAAAGTCCGATAACCTGAAAAAATATCTTGATAAAACGCTCGGGTAATCGACTTTTGAATAAAATACCGATCAGGCTTCCGACTACAACCGTTGCCACATTGACTAAAGTGCCTATCATAGTTTTTAACTCTTTTGACTTTTATCAGCTAACCGGGCAAAATCTCCACTTTTCGGAAACTGGTAAACACGCAATCCAAATTCGGGTAAAACTGCCAGTACCAAATCAAAAATGTCTGCCTGAATATCTTCATAAGCAGCCCAGTCAGTTGTTTTTGTAAAAACATATATTTCAATAGGGAGTCCTTTTTCGGAAGGTGGTAGCTGCCGTACCAAAAAAGTCATATCATCGCGAATATCGTCACGGTGGTGAAGATAAGCTTCCAGATAAGCTTTGAAAATACCAAGATTGGTTTGCCTGCGGCCGTTGACAATCACATCGGGATCCACATTAAATTTCTTGTTATAAGCCTCAATATCCTTTTCTTTTTTTTCGAGATAAGGCTTAAGCACTTTAATTTTCCGGAACTTAATCAACTCTTCTCCGGAAACAAAATGGACGCTGTCCATATCAATATAAACAGCCCGTTTAATACGCCTTCCTCCCGACTCTTCCATGCCCCGCCAGTTCTGAAACGAATTGCTCACCAAACTATATGTTGGAACAGTAACAATGGTTTTGTCCCAGTTTTGCACTTTAACCGTTGTGAGGTTGATTTCAAGCACGGTACCATCCGCATGGAATTGTGGCATACTAATCCAGTCGCCAATGCGTATCATCTTATTGAAAGTCAGTTGCAACCCGCCTACAAATCCCAAAATTGGATCGCGGAAAATTAACATCAGAACAGCTGACAGTGTTCCCAAACTAATCAAAAGGGAATTTAAATCGCGATGAAAGAGTGTTGCAATAGCAAAAAGAGCACCAAACAGATAAATAATAATTTTAATAATCTGTACCAGGCCTTTTATGGGATGATCTTTGGAAAAATCAAAACGATCGTAATAATCGTTCATTGTTGACAAGATGCTGTCCACAACCAGTACAATAATAATAACAAAAGTTACCTCTAAAATACGCCGTATCACGCTTACCAGCACCGGAATCGTATAAACACTATCCTGAACAAAATAATACAGAATGAGCGTTGGGACCAGATAAGATATTCGTCTGAACAACCGGTGTTTTATCAACAAATCATCAAATTGGTTTTTTGTACGCCGAAACACAGGTATTAATATCTTTTTCATCGCACTCCAGGTAAGGCGAAAAATGAGATACGAAAAAACGAACAACAATAACAGAGAAAGAATCTCACCCAAGATATCGGCCCAATTTTTCAGGAAACCTATTTTCCCGAAAAGGTCGATAATATAAACTGTTAGCTGCCTAAGATATTGATCCATTTATTAATAGTAAGTTATAGTTTGGAAATATTTTCAAGATATTTTTCACGAATGGAAGATAATTTCTCCGATAGGAAATTTTTATCAAAGATACGCACAAAATCAAAAATCCCTTCCGTTTCGTAAACATAGCCAATGGCAGCATCAAATTTATTGTCGAGCATATTGTACTTTATCTCCAGGGTAATCTTTTCAAAAGTATTCCATCGCATAGAATATGGAACCTGAAGATAAAAAAGCATTTTCTGGTTCATATCCTGATAAATACCTTCCGCAACATTTTCCATCTCAAAAAACTTTCTGATTTTTATTAACGCGTTAAACCGGGATATTTTTTTCTTTTTCATGAAGTCAATCTCATAGCGCCGAAAAGATTCCAGCAACTCCGGAATATGCATATAACTCAGGTTTTTCAACCGGATAACATGTACCGTTTTATTGTTCATTGTAATGGTTCCGGGGGCGCCCTCAAAAGCATAAGGAAACACCTTTTTTATATTCATAATAATCCTGATAATTTTATCATCGTTGTAAGCCTGTTTCAAAACGAGAAACATGGAGTCGGGTTCTCTTTTGGCCGGAATTACAGTACCGTGATAACCCGGAAACGGATCTGCAGATTCCAGGAGCATAACTTTGCAGCCGGAAAGCTGCTCAACAGGTATAAGGTTCTCTTTTTTAGAAATAATTCCAATGGAACGGATAACTTGTTTACGCATAAGTTCTGGTATTTAGAAAGTTGGTGCTAATATAAGGATTTATCACTTTAAAGTGCATGTTTTGTTGAGAATAAAGAAAAATTCATGCTTAAAAAGCAGTCCCACAAACCGCCTACAGATTTTAACAAATGATTATTGTTCCGGTGCGAAAACGGGATCCCATGGTGGTAACAAAACAGCTTTGCTCTTCAGAATTTTCAAGACATCCTGAGAAATGTACTTTTTGTTTATGACCAGTCTGAACATGTAGTTATCAAACCATTTATCGGTGGCTGTCAGAAAGCCGTGGTTTCCTTTGTCCGCTCCCCAGCTGTTCTCAATCAGCCATTTATCGGGTTTACCATCGGACAGAAGATTCACCCCCACCAACGCCATACCATGCGTGGAACCGCTGTCGAATGTCTTGATACGTTGTTTTTTATTCATGCCAAAACGTACACCAAAAAGATCGTTATAATCATAAAGTTTTGTATCCAGAAAACCGGCTTTGTCATCAAACTGCTTTCCCACATCGCAGGAGAGATACATGGCCTGATTTCCCAAAATGGATTTGATGGCAAATTTTTTGATGGTATCGTTGGGCAGATTGATATATTTCCAGTTACCGCCTTCCACCAGATTACGGTCAAATTCCACATCATAAAGCTTGTAATAAGGACGCGTGGGATCGTTCATAAACATCACATAATTATCCACGTTAACGCCAACAACCTGTTTGAAGAATGATTGTGGGGTATATTTTACAGGTTGGCTTATCTTTCCATTCTTGTTCTTGTATTGCCAGGTAAATTCCTGAGGTGGTTCGCCGAGATTCAGGACAAGAATTCTGTATATCTGTGTAAGCATGGATATTTTACGGGCGTTAATTTGTTTTCCGGAAGCTTTACCGGCAACCATACGGCGCAATTCCAGACCATCCTCGCGAAGTTTCCGGCGCAGCAACCTTGACATGTTGGAAGTATGGTTGCTTTGGTAAGTTTCGGGCATAGCAGAAGAAGGAACCAGTCCATATTTCTTTACCAAATCGTTGAAGGTTGCCCACTGCCCGCCATCGCCAATGGGATTGTGAAATAACCATGTCACCATACGGCTGTCCATGGGCTCTTTGGCTGTGGATATAGCAATTTCCATGAACAGGTTGGCCTTTTCAAACTGATCCCAGAAGAAATTATAGTTCTCTGAGAATTCAAAGTTGGACAGGTTATATTTCTTTGTTACCACAGGCCGCAGCGTATTCAGCGAAGTAAACAGCCAGCATCGCCCCGATGATTTCTGATTGGTGGTGGCCAGTGCATCCGTCACTTTGTGGTTGATAAAGTGGTTCACTTTCCCTTCGTTGCCGCGGTCTTTGGCCAGTTTACGGATATCGTTGTGGGTGATGGCATTTTGCAATGCTATGTTAGCAGGACTGTTTTTGTAAGATGACATGATTTTGTGAATGGTTTTCATATCCAGTTTTCCGTTGGTGTTCTGTGCATTCAGCGTCGTTATACCAGCTATGACCAGTGCCAGCAGTAATATTTTTTTCATAAATCTATATTTAAATTAGTTTTAATTTATTTCAATATTTTCAAATTATGACAGCCTCTATTCTCAGCCGCCGTGTAATTTCACTTTATAGCCCTCCTTTTCAAGCATGGCTTTTACTTTTTCACGAAAGTCACCCTGTATTAATATTTCGCCATCTTTTACAGAACCACCAGAACCACAGGCAGTTTTTAAGTATTTACCGAGCGTTTTAAGGTCGTTATCGTTTCCCACAAAGCCCGTCAGAAGGGTTACTTTTTTTCCTTTGCGTTGCTTTTTATCTAATGAAAGATACAGCTTTTGTTGCGCTGGCGGGAGCGTTGCGACTGTTTCTTTTTCTTCTTCGAATTGATAATCAGGATTGGTGGAATAAACCATCCGTGTATTTTTCTTATTTGATGACATGTTTTGGAATAATTACTTTTAAGGATAGAGGATGAACTTTTATTTCCAGTTTTTTATCAATTTTCCTGGCTTCGCCATCGATATTGACAGCCCGGTTGTTTTTTCGGTGGATCCAAAAATGGCCTGACCGGAAACTTTTCACATACCGCGACTTATCAATAGCACGCAATAGCATCAAATTAGCGATCACCGGCAAATCAAAAATACCAGGTTTTTGCACCACGATAACATCCAGTTTCCCATCGCGCAACAGCGCATTGGGTGCAATAGCTGTGTTGTAACCAAATTGATTGGAATTAGCAAAGCTGATGAAAAGAGCACGTGTTTTCAGCGTTACATCATTCTCAAATATAATTTTACATTTTTTAGGCTTATAATACAGAAAGTTTGTAGAGATAAGGTGGGCATAGGAAAAAAAACCTCTGCGCTCGCCTTTGGCAAACAATTTGGCTATCAAAGCATCGAATCCCACGCCGGCAATACTTACAAAAGGAATTCCGTTTATAGAGGCGGTGTCGATTTCTGTCACATTCTGTCTGTTTATAAGACGCATGGCACCTGGTATTGTTCTTGGGATCCCCAAATGGCGTGCCAGTCCGTTACCGGAACCTTGCGGGATAATTCCTAATACTGTGCTGCTGTGAATAATTTGAGAAGCCACTTCGTTGATTGTTCCATCGCCTCCTACGGCCACAACCACGTCGACATGTTTTTCTACAGCCTCACGACTCAATTCTATGGCATGTCCGGCATAAGCCGTTTCCACAACTTCAGAAATAAACTTTTTGGTATTGATGTGCTTCTTGATGGCTTCGGCAAGTTTTACACGCCGATGCATTCCCGAAATAGGATTTACAATAAACAGAATTTTCTTTTTCTCTTGCAGAGTTTGCTGCATCTTTCTTTTTTTGTTTAAAAATTTCCACGTTGGCCTTACGGATTACATTGACAATTTTGTTGCCGAATGTCTCGCTCACATTTTATAAAATACTTTTTAATTACTTGTCAAATGAAAATTTTCACTGTAAAGCATACGCAAATACCAACTGCTACGCAATACATTACAACTTATGTGTCTGTTTACGCCATTATCTGCATTGGCCGGGTTCTCAAAAAAAAGTATCCAAACTTTGCGAAAAACCATGGGAAATATCTTTATGATACCCGGTGTCAGCCAGAGATACTTAACCGGCTAAACCAACGTTTCAATTCATTTTCTGGTTGCAAAGCTATAAAATTTAAGAGATATTGTAATAGCCTGCATCCATGCTATATGGGAATATTCAGGATTTTGAATAACAGACCCGCACAAATGAACAATTAAATCTCACAAATTTCAAAATAATTTAAGCAGGTTTTCGATGAAAATAGAAAGGCCAATCAAGATAATGAAGAGGGAAAAAATACGGCGCAAAATGGCCTGATCAATCCGTTTGGCATAATAAGCACCAATAACACCTCCCAGAGATCCTCCAACTACGAATATTCCACTGATAAGCAGATTGATTTCACGTCCCTGAATCAAATAACTCGCCAAACCGAACATTCCGAAAAGGAAAATAATAAATAAGGAAGTAGCAATAGCCTCTTTCATTTTTAAATGAGCGCCCAGGAAAAGAGCCGGAACCAGCAGAAATCCACCGCCAATTCCAAAAAAGCCGCTGGCTAAACCTGTAAGAAAACCAAGTATTAATATTCTGGGATAGTTGATGGAGCCATCCCCGGACAAACGTTTGTCGTCCATGGATTTTTTTCTTGTCATCAGGTAACCAATGTAAATCATTAATATGGCAAAAACAAGCAACAAAACAGGTCCTTTAATCTGTTTGTTTACAAAGGCACCGAGGTATGTACTTACAAGGCCCGGAGCAGCCATAAAAAAGGCAATTTTGAATTTCACCAACGATTGACGCATGTAGCTCACCGAAGAAATAAGTGATGTTACTCCCACTGCCACCAAAGAAGTTCCGATGGCCAAATGAATATTTTCGCCAACAACATAAACCAACAACGGGACTGCCAAAATGGAACCACCACCGCCGGTAAGGCCTAATGCTCCTCCCGATAAAAAGCCACTAAGTAATGCAAAAAGATAAGGTAAAGACATCTATATGTTTTTTAAAATATGACAAAATTAAATTTCGTGCGTCTGAACAGCATTTTTTGGTTCATAGTTATCCCATGTTACGGGAAGATCCAGCTCAATCCATTCCCTGATTCCTCCGCTCAGGCTATACACATTTTCAAATTCCTGTTCAATTAAAAAAAGTGTTACATCACCACTCCTGTTTCCGCTGTGACAGCCCAAAATAACTTCCCTGTCTCTGGGAATCTCCCGTAAACGCAAAGTTAGTTCGCTTTGAGGAATAAATAACTGCTCTTCCATATCGAAAGCAACCATCTCAATTTCTTCCAATTCACGAATATCAATTAACAATGCGCCATTCCGTATCATTTCAAGTGCCGTTACCGAATTAACCTCTTTGATTTCCTGATTCATTTTTCACATAATTTTAAATAATAAAAATTACCAGTACCCGAAGGTTTGTAAAAGAAAAAATATCACCATCTCTTTTTGTTCAAACATGAAATGAACCTGCTTTTTTCTTTACCATAACAAATAAGCTCCCTGGATTCGGCGGCAAATGTAGGACGGTTTGGCACAGGTAGTATATTGTATTTAATTATGTGTTATAACCAAATGTTATCTTAAGAAAAGTCCGGACATAAATAATTTTGGCAGCAATACGGAAGCTAAACCAAAATATACCACCAGAACCTGAACGAGTCCAAAGCCACTTTTATCCTGTACCGATATATACCAGGGCAAGTTTTATAACGCCTGTAATTATTCTGAAATACATATTTTCAGAAACAACGGTGAACAAATAATCCCGAGCCGTTGTTTACTTAAAAAGCCCTTCTTTTTTTCCTTTCTCTGTCCAGCTTCTTCATGGCATCAAAATATTGGCGGGTTTCTTTAACAACTACACCGGAGAGCAACAGCAATGCGATAAGGTTGGGTATGGTCATGAAGGTAATTACCATATCTACAAAATGCCACACCAGATCAATGCCCCACACCGAGCCAAAAAAGACAAAAAGGCCATATAAATAGCGATAAGGGACAATGGCTTTTTCTCCCAACAAATAGTTTGCCGCGCGTGTACCGTAATAAGACCAACTAATAACAGTGGAAAAAGCAAACATCAATAGTCCGAAAGTAATAATATGTTTTCCGATATTCGACAAGCCAATGGCAGCAAGACCTTCATTCATTCCGAGGATGGTCATCCCTACCCCTTTTATACCTG
>WFNG01000129.1 GCA_015488735.1 Bacteroidales bacterium
AGAGGTGAAGATGATGCTTGACCCTAATGCTACTTTTGACGAAACAGAAGAAGAGGGTGAACCAGAGCGTTTCGGAGCTTTGGATGTGGATGATTTGAAGTGGACTAATTATTTTAATTCGCTGGCCTGTACCGAATGCGGGCGATGTACCGCGGTTTGTCCGGCCAACATTACCGGGAAGCTGCTTTCGCCACGTAAGGTGATGATGAATACACGTGCCCGCATGAAAGAAAAAGGGCCGGGACTTTTGAAGGAAGGAAAGGCTTATGATGATGGTAAACATTTGGTATTTGATTATCTTACCGAGGAGGAGTTATGGGCTTGTACCATGTGTAATGCCTGTGCACAAGAGTGTCCGATTGAGATTAACCAGCCTTCCATCATCCTCGAAGCACGCCGTTATCTTGTCATGGAAGAATCGAAGGCTCCTTCGGGATTAAACACAGTATTTACGAATATTGAAAACAATGGGGCTCCCTGGCAATTTTCACAGGACGACCGGCTGTTGTGGGCTGAAGGACTTAACGTTCCGGTAATGGCGGATAAGTTTGCCAACAAAGAAAAACCGGAATATCTGCTTTGGGTAGGCTCTGCCGGTGCTTTCGACGACCGTTACAAAAAAGTAATGCAGGCCTTTGTGAAGATTCTGAACTATTTGAAAGTAGATTTCGCCGTGCTGGGTACCGAAGAGTCGGATAGTGGTGACATAGCTCGCCGTGCGGGGAATGAAATGCTATTCCAAATGCAGGCATTATCAAACATTGAAGTACTCAACGGCTACGAGGTGAAGAAGATCGTTACCTGCGACCCGCACGATTTTAATACGTTGAAAAACGAGTATCCCGACCTTGGCGGAAATTATGAGCTGATGCACCACACGCAGTTTCTCAAAAAATTCCTTGATGAAGGAAAAATCAAAATCGACAGCGACAAGTTTGCCGGCAGCACCATTACTTACCATGATCCGTGTTACCTGGGACGCGCCAACCACGAATATGATGCCCCGCGCGATGTGCTGAAAGCTATCCCTTCGGTGAAAGTGGAAATGGAGAAAAACCGGAGCTTCGCTATGTGTTGCGGTGCCGGCGGCGGACAGATGTTTAAGGAAGCCGAAAAAGGCGATAAAGAAATCTTTATCGACCGGACGGAACAAGCCCTCGAAACAGGGGCCAACATCATTTGTACCGCCTGCCCGTTCTGTATGACCATGCTCACCGATGGCCTCAAATACAAAAACAAGGAAGAAGAGGTGAAAAACTACGACATTGCCGAACTGGTGGCTATTAGCTTGGGATTGTAATTTTATAGTGCAACTACAAATCTTCCTATGAATCCTGGTACTATGACTGCAATTTTTCCTGCGAATCTTTGTAGTTATGGTACAAATTTTTACCGGTCGTATTTAAAAAATCTTAACTAAGATAAAGCCAGCCGCGTTCAAAACACGGATAAGTAGTGAGACCCCCACGAAATTACAACCCGTCACACTGCTTACATGATTTCTCAGGGTTGGTACGAAGAGAAAAGGAACCCCTAAACATTCGAAATGCAAATCAGAATGAGCGAAGAGATTATTTTCTTTTTTTACTACAGGGTTACCGACTCCCCTTTACCTTTACCGGTCGGTCGATACTGAAATTATCACTAAGCAGCTGATAATCTATGAGTTTACCGTTGGAATCATAAGTTTTTACCATAACAATATCGTTGTCGGTCAGGGCATTTATGGCTTCCACGCCACCCTGGAGGACTTTTACAAACCCTTTGTCCCGGGTGCCGGAAGCTTTTCTTTTCTTTTTCTGTAAAGCCAAAACGGTAGCCATTTGTGAAAACGGCTTGCCGATGGTGTTACGCAAAAAGCCGTTCCGCTCAGGCTTTTCCACCACCACGGGCAGAGAAAGTGCCATAATCTCTTCCTGTTTCCTTGTATCCGGGAAGCGCAAGGGAGCATAATCTTTATCTGTTTCCAGCGGTTTGTATATATCAGCAGAGGCCAGCATTTCAACAGGTTGCTGTTTCGTAAACAAAGGACTTTTCGGGACAGGATGCATCCGGCTTACCGCTATGGCCTTATTTTCAGGAATAAGCCGGGGAGAAATTTCGAGAACACTAATTTCCATACTCTTTAAAGGAATACTATTCAAAACCAATGTGTTACGCACTGCTTTCTGTCCCGGTGAAGAAAAGAAAAAGCGAATACCAAACAGTAATAATAATACCGCTGCAGCCGCCATCCCGGCATATCGCAACAGCGGAATTATCCGGCGATTCCGGAGCTGTTCTTTGTTACCAAACACCACGGAGGTATCAGGGGTAACTTTTGTCAGTCCAAAAAGAGTATATTCATCGTTTAATTTTGGATTCTGTTTCAGAAAAACATCCAATTGATTTTGTAGCACTTCATTCAGCTCATTATCCATCGAAAGCACAAAATATTCGGGATAATTGTCTTCGTTAATCTCACCAAAAGCAACGACCTCCGGTTTTTGTAATGTTTGTTTTTCAGAAAACACCAAAGGCTCATCCGGCAGCATTGGTGCTCCTTCAAAATTTTCAAATTCCTCTTTCAAGGCGGGATGCCGGTCAAGGAAAAGCAACAGCCTCTGCTCCTCTTCCGAAGAGAGCTGCCCGTCGTAATAATCGACGATAAAACGGCCGTAATTTTCCTTGTTAATTTTCATACATTTATTTACACGCTGTATTTTAGGTTTTGTCATGATTTTTGCCAAAAAGGCAAAAATCCCGCCAAAACAATACTTTCAATTTTATAGACCAGCGGCTAAAGCCACTGGCTAAAAACATAATGCCCCGCTGGGGCTTTTAATTATTCTTTCATGCGAATAAAAATAATCCTCAATATCTCCTTATATAACAACTTCCGGTTTCCCGATAAACTTTTTCAAAAACAGGCGTGCCCTGAAAATATAGACCTTCACCTGGCTTTCGCCCAGGCCGGTAATTTCCCCGATTTCGCGATAGGAATAGCCTTCGTAATCACGCAACAGGATAACCGAACGCTGCATTTCGGGCAACTGCTCCACAGCCCGGTTCAAAATTTCCTTTAAATCAGAATAGCCATTCTCCGTGGCTCCCGGTCGGTGTTTCTCCGGCTCCAATGTTTCCATCCGGCTGAATTTCCTGATGTGATCAATCATAGCCCGGTATGCCGTGGTAAAAAGCCACGATTTCCCTTTTTCCGCATCCACATCCTTGTGCCGTTCCCACAATCGCATAAACGATTCCTGCACCAGATCACGTGCCAACTCACTTTCTTTCGTGTTTTTCAAAAGAAAGCGGTAAAGCCCGTCCGATACGTCATTTACACAACGGTTATACTCACTTATGTTCATGCAAAGGGTAGATATGCTGTCATTAATGGTATGACGAAGATAGGGGATAAATTGTTACAGGGGGACGTTATAACGCACTTCCTTAGTCGTTCAGCCTCAGAACCACGAGAAATGCCTGTTGCGGAACTTCCACGTTGCCCACCTGACGCATACGTTTTTTCCCTTTTTTCTGTTTTTCAAGCAATTTGCGTTTCCGGGTGATATCGCCACCGTAACATTTGGCCGTAACATCTTTGCGGACGGCTTTGATGGTTTCGCGGGCAATGATTTTGGCACCAACAGCAGCCTGAACAGCAATGTCGAATTGCTGACGTGGAATCAGATCCTTCAACTTAACACAAATTCGGCGTCCAAGGCTGTAGGCATTGTCCTGATGTATCAGCGTGGAGAGCGCATCCACCGGATCACCGTTAAGGAGAATATCCAGTTTTACCAACTTGGCAGGCCGGTATCCGGAAATATGATAATCGAATGAAGCATAACCTTTTGAAATGCTTTTCAGTTTGTCGTAAAAATCAAAAACAATCTCACCAAGCGGCATATCCACAGTAAGTTCCACGCGGCTTGTAGTCAGGTAAACCTGATTTTTCAGTTCACCTCTTTTGTCGAGGCAAAGTTTTATGAGCGGACCAATATATTCGGTACGGGTGATAATTTGGGCTTTTATAAAAGGCTCTTCAATATGTTCAATATATTTCTGTTCGGGAAGGCCGGAAGGATTGTGTACTTCAATGGATTCCTTTTTGTTGGTAATCACCCGGTACGACACGTTGGGCATGGTAGTAATTACGCTCATGTCGAACTCGCGGTCAAGGCGCTCCTGGATAATTTCCATGTGCAACAGCCCCAGAAAACCACAACGGAAACCGAATCCCAGTGCCAATGAAGATTCCGGTTCAAAAGTCAGGGAAGCATCATTGAGTTGTAACTTTTCAATAGCCGTCCGCAGTTCCTCGTAATCGTCGGCATCGGTGGGATAAATGCCGGCAAAAACCATGGGTTTAACATCCTCAAATCCGCCAATAATCGTAGTGCAAGGGTCTTCAACATGGGTAACCGTATCACCGACTTTTACCTCTTTTGAAGTTTTAATTCCGGAAATGATATAACCCACATCGCCGGTATGCAACATCTTACGTGGTTCCTGCTTCAGCCGGAGCACACCGATTTCATCCGCGTTATATTCTTTGCCCGTGTTGACAAATTTAACACGGTCGCCCTTTTTAATTTCGCCATTGAAAATCCGGAAATAAGCAATGATTCCCCGGAAAGGGTTAAAAACAGAATCAAAAATCAGTGCCTGCAACGGTGCTTTTGTATCCCCTTTGGGAGATGGCACATTGGTAATGATGGTTTCAAGAATTTTGTCCACCCCGTAACCGGTTTTTCCGCTGGCTTCAAGAATATCATCATAATCACATCCCAGCATATCCACAATTTGGTCTTTCACCTCATCGGGCATGGCGTTATCCAAATCCATTTTGTTCAGTACCGGGATAATTTCCAAATCGTGCTCAATGGCAAGATAGAGATTGGAAATGGTCTGAGCCTGAATACCCTGCGTGGCATCCACCACAAGCAGCGCCCCTTCGCAGGCAGCAATGGAGCGCGAAACTTCATAAGAAAAATCCACATGGCCGGGAGTATCAATAAGGTTCAGGACATATTTTTTGCCATCCTGTTCATAATCCATCTGAATGGCATGACTTTTAATGGTAATGCCCCGCTCCCGTTCCAAATCCATATCGTCCAAAACCTGAGCCTGGGCATCGCGTTGCGACACCGTACCGGTAAACTCCAACAGCCTGTCCGCTAACGTGCTCTTACCGTGGTCGATATGGGCAATAATGCAAAAATTCCTTATGTTTTCCATGGAGGGCAAAAGTACTAAAATATCGGCTTAAAACCTGAACTCGACAATGTCATCCCCTTCTTCAATGGGATAATGGCCTTTGTAAACATTTCCCAGCAAGCCATCAATGGCGATTTTATCACCGACATGGAAAGTGTCCTTATTAAGTTGACAAAATTTCTTGTCCTCATACACCATCAACCCCGTACAGTTTACCACTGAAGTTTTGCCAAGGCGCACGGCAGTTACAGCAGCATGTGAAGTGGCACCACCTTTGGCGGTAAGCAGGGCATCGGTCTCAAAAATCATACCGATGTCATCCGGTACAGTATCCGGCCGTAACAGGACAGCCGCCTCTTTCGGATATTTTTTATGGATAAGATTAATGTCGTCCATGTCAATAGCCACGCGGCCGTTAAGAGCACCACCGCCAATACCGATACCTCTGCCTGAGAGTTTCATTTTGTCAACAACAGTTTTAAAGCGTTTGATACTTTGGAAAGAAGACATATCCATATCGCGGATTTGCAGGATATAAAGATCTTCCGGATTTTCCGATTCAAATGTAAACTCAATTTCCTGCGGATTATAACCATGGTTTTCTGTGAGCTCCTCGGCGATGTCGTGAAGCCGTTTATAGAGTTTTGGATATTTCTCTTCCAACGAAATCATGTTTTCACGATTTCCCTGTTTTTGAGATTTACTTACAGGATAAGGTTTTACAAGCCCGGCAACAATATCTTCACCCTGGCTTTGAAATGTAAAATCGCCATAGAGATGGACTCCCTGCCGTGCACTTTTGGGGTTTTGGGTGAAGACCACGCCGCTACCCGAACTGCTCTTTTTGTTACCAAAAATCATTTGCTGGATAATCACGGCAGTACCCCATTCATCGGCAATCTGTAAATGCTCCCGATAGACGATGGCCCGTTTGGAAGACCACGATTCAAAAACAAGGTTTACGGTAGTCATCAGCTGCTCAAAGACATTTTCTTCAAAATGAATTTTTGAATCGACCAGCTTTTGTTTATATGCATAAGCAATGTCGCGCATAATGGCCGGTGTAAAATCACCTTTTTGCCCAATTTTTGTTTTCTCTTTGAAGCCATTAATAATTTCATCAAACTCATCGCGGGTAAGCCCAAAAGCCATGCCCCAGCTTTGCAACAATCTGCGATAGGAATCCCATGCCGACCATTCAAATCCCGATTGTTTGCTCAGATTTTCCGTAATCTCATCATTCATGCCCACATTCAAAATGGTATCCATGGCCCCGGGCATTGAAATGGCCGTTCCGGAACGAACAGATAACAGCAATGGATTTTTAGGATTTCCAAATTGTCTGCCCGCCACTTTTTCCACCTTTTTAAGATGTTGGCCAATCATTTCGTTCATCTCTCTGCGTAATTCGGCATGTCCAACGATGGCAGAATGCCGGCGAAAAACTTCGGTTGTTATCACAAAACCCGGGGGAACAGGAAATCCGGCCATGCGCAAGATTTTTAAATGGTAAGCCTTGGAGCCCAGAAACACCTGATTGTCCAGATTCGGATTGGCATGCGCCAGACGGGCAATAATCAAATCCGAATTGTACGACATCACCTCCTTAATCATGGCCGGAGGTAAATTGTCAGCCATGTCGCGCAGCGATTCCAGAATCTTCAACACGAAATTATCCAGCGGCTGCATTAAAAAAGCTTCCGCGATGGCATCGCGATAAAACTTTTCTGATACCTTATTAATAAGTTCACGTCTTTTGTCTTTGGTTTTATGATTCTTTTTATCGAGCAGTTGTGGAATAACAATGTTCAACGGAATCTCATAAGTCTTCAGGAAATATTTTATCAGCGTTTTCTTGACATTGTCGGCAACGAACTGAAAAATATTGATATACTGATCGAAAGAGAAACTCTGGGAAACCAGGCTGTATTTCAGCATGAGCAGATTAGAGTTAAAACTCTGATTGGTGATACCATCCAAATCAAGGCCTTCCTTGAAATAGTTTAGAATTACATAAATATTGCGTAAAGTTTTTCCTGAAATATAATTCAGATTGATATTCTGCACCACTTTCTCCATAAGGCGGGTAGCTACTTTTTCTAACCGGAAAGTAAGTCCGAGCGCCTCAAATTTCGGCTCCCTGTAAACGCCGTACATCGACGGGATGCCAATAGCAATATGCCGTTTATGGTAAATATTTTCCCAGCTTTGGCTTGGTTTTGGATTAAAGATAATTTCTTTCAAATGGTTCATAAAGCCATAAATTAACTTTAACGAGCTCTCAATGTCTTCCGATTCGAGCGCTACCCTAAGCTGGTCAATTTTCTTATCGGAAATATAGGAATAACGTTTTAACAAGTTGATAATATCTACAGTTTCAAAGGAATACTTTTCCTTAAGAAAAGCATATAAGGTACGGATATCGCGCAATCGTTCCATATCTTTGTCGTTTTTGTCTGAAAGTTGCGCAAGTAATGCTTCAAAATCCTGTTCTTCAAGCGAAAGCACCTCGCGTGGCGAACGTCCGTTTAGGCTGCAAAGATCCCGGACCATTTTGTGAACCGGCGCATACCAGCGGCTCTTTTTATCGATGCTGCTATACACATTCTGCGGCAAGGCATCTTTAAGGTTTTCCAGGTCGCCATCATACCAAAACTGAAAAATTCGGAAAGTGAGATCAATCAACGTGTTGTTGCTTTCGGTATGCACCTGCTTGCGCAGAAAGTGGATGAGTTTGTCTTCGCGGTGCGAAATTTCATCCATGGTGGTGGTAACCTTTCTGATTTCGCCCTCAGCACCAATTTCATTGAAATAAACAGGGAAAATCCGTGTAAGCTGTTTTACCTTTTTATAAAAAGGGGCGATATTTGAATTGAGAATTTTGGTAATCTCTCGCTGGAAAAGATCGGTATCGCTGATAAAAATACCACCGAGTTTCAGGTTTACAATGAGCGCCGACAGCAAATTTTCCATTTCGGATTGCGAATATTCTATCAGCTCAAGCCAGACACGAATATTTTTTATGTGGTTTTCGTTAACATGCAACTGCCAGTCTTCGTTCACGTAAACCATTCCGGGTGTCTCAAATCCGAAATAGATTAGTTTACTTTCGAGATGAGCAATGAGTAACCGTTCGTCAGAATGGTCAATGTCGATAACCTTCTTTCCCACGGTGAGTAAAATATCAAGCACAGCAGAAGTATGCTCTGTTTTAAGCTCTTCGAGATGAAGAAACAGCTGATCCAGAAAATCAATTACATCTTTTTCTTCAATCTCTTTCATTGTATGCACCAGCATTTTGTTCAACCGCCAGATGAGCCTTTCTTTCTGATCGCGCATACCTTTGAGCCGGAGCAAATAGAAGATGAAATAAAATTTCTCAATAAAACTAGGGAAAACATTAATGGCTTTTGAAAAGCGTTCACCAACCTGATCAAAATCAGGCATAACCTCCACCATTTGCTGCCACTCTTTTATACTTTTCAAATCAGCACGCAGCTTTTCAAAATAGGGCTTTCCGATTTCGTTTATCAAAACTGATTTGTCGATTTTCAGTGTATTCTTTTTCTGCTCAGCCCACTCTTCCACACAGCTTTCTTCTTCCCAAAAACTGATAATAGCTTCATAAATGTTACGTGTAAGTTGCAAAGCCAGCTGTCTGTAACGGTCATCTGTCGCAACTTCCGTCATGTAGCGTTTGAAATAGCGTGATGCCTCAATGTAACACTCCTTGTTCCCTTCAAAGCTTTCATACAACGTGTTGCAACAAGTCATCAGGATATTCTGAAAATCATTCTTCTCTTTGTATATTTTTCGGGTAAATTCAAGTAAAGTTCGCAGAATAAATGTTTTCAGAAAAGTATCTACCTTCTTGTCATTAAGAAGGTTGCCAAGCAGATTTAAAGGTGTGCGAAATGCTTCTTCCGGTTCTTTCAGTCCGATATAAAACCAATAATCGGTAATCAGGATCTTTCGCAGCTCCTCAATAACGAATTTTTTATTGCTAAACGGATGCTGATATTCTATAACGCAATCGTTTGCACGTTTGTGAATTCCGTAGTACTTTTTTGACAAATCTATAAATGCCTGATATTCAGGAGGTATTTTTATGTTACGATAACGTGTTTCCGCGAGATTGGCTTCAAGGGCTTTTGAGATGAATTTTTTTTCCATAGCGAGAAATTGTCTTGTTACTTTTCACTTCTTTTATTGGTATTTTTGCATCCACAAATGGACATTGACAAATGTAAAGCTTATTATTAAAACTCAATAATGAATTAAATTAAAAAACTAAAGCCATGACAAAAATTAAAATTGGTATCAACGGATTTGGACGCATCGGCAGAAATGTCTTCAAAATTGCTCTTGAAAGAGACAATATGGAAGTTATCGGTATCAACGATATTACCGATACCAAAACGCTCGCCCATCTGTTGAAATATGACTCAACACAGGGAAAATTTAACGGAACCGTTCAGCATGATGATGGTGCACTGATTGTTAACGGCCAAAAAGTTCCGATCACAGCGGAGCGTTCCCCACTGGAAATTAAATGGGCCGAAACTCCTGATGTAGTTATTGAATCTACGGGGATTTTCCGTCAGAAAGAAAGTAACAAGGGAGGCTACGGAGACCACCTGAAAAACGGAGCAAAAAAAGTTATTCTCACAGTTCCGGCTAAAGATGAAATTGACAATATGATTGTTCTTGGCGTAAACGACAACGACCTGCGCGATGAGGACGAATGTGTTTCAAATGCGAGCTGTACCACTAACTGTCTGGCTCCGATAGCCAAAGTTCTGAATGACAGGTTTGGGATTGAAAATGCGCTGATGACAACCATCCACTCTTACACAAATGACCAACGTATTCTGGATGCACCACATTCCGATTTAAGAAGGGCACGATCGGCCGCTGTCTCACAAATTCCTACCACCACAGGTGCTGCCAAAGCTGTTGGAAAAGTTATTCCCGACCTGAACGGAAAACTGGATGGTATCTCCGTAAGGGTTCCCACACCAACCGGTTCGCTGGTTGACCTGGTGGCCAACTTAAAAACAGAAGCTTCTGCAGATGAAATTAACGCGGCCATGAAAGAAGCTGCCGAAGGCCCCATGAAAGGTATTTTGGAATATTGCGAAGACCCCATTGTTTCGGTTGACGTAATTCACAACAGCCACTCTTCTGTTTACGATTCCCAATCTTTAATGGTTCAGGGTAAAACAATTAAAGTACTGTCATGGTACGATAACGAGTGGGGATACTCTTCGCGTGTTGTCGATTTGATTGACAAAAT
>WFNG01000130.1 GCA_015488735.1 Bacteroidales bacterium
AAGGACGAGTTTACCCGGCCGAAAGTGAAGTAATCTTTTGGGGAAGGAGCCTGCTATTTGGCGGGTTTCCTTACCCTGCAAAAAAAATTAACCCGTACTTTGCCAACACGAAGTAACCATGACAAACAAAATCGACATACTCATCCCCGGAAAAGGATGTCACAAAACACAGCGGCTAATCCGATACCTTGAAAAGTTTGTGCGTAAATACAGTGTTGACGCAGAGATTCATGTCATTACGGACAGGAAAACCATGTTGACTTACCGCACCTGGATACTGCCGGCAGTTTTTGTCAATGGCAAGCCTGTCGCCCGTGGTTATTGCCCCTCGAAAGAAGATATGTTTAAAAATTTAAAAGCATAAAATGGGTACGGTTATATTTTTGTGTAAACAAATGTCGTATGTTTGCGACATAAAACAAAATGTTATGACTTACGCTAAAAAAGAGGCATTCGATACAGAATTGCAAGAGATATCCGCCTTTGCCAAAGTGCTGGCCCACCCGGCCCGGCTGGCTATTTTGAGTTATCTTGCCGAACAAAACCAATGTGTCAGCGGCGATGTTACCGAAGAAATTCCGCTAAGCCGTACCACCGTTTCGCAACATTTGCAGGAACTAAAAAACGCAGGCCTTATCAGGGGAACCATTTCGGGAACACGCGTTTATTATTGTCTCGAAACAGACAAAATTCTTGAGTTAAAAGAGCAAATGCATGGATTCATGGAAAAACTGGCTTCCGGACAAGCTGCCTGTCAATTATAAATCAAAACGATATAAAAGATGAAAATTCTTATTCTCTGTACCGGAAACACCTGTCGCAGCCAAATGGCCGAAGGATTTTTAAAAGCCATGGATCCAACATTGGAAGTGTTTTCGGCAGGAACCGAACCCGGCGAACGCGTCCATCCCGTGGCCATCGAAGTGATGGAAGAAAAAGGCATTGACCTGAACAGCGGACATCCCAAACCGGTGGAAAATTTTATTAATACTCCGTTCGACTATGTCATCACGGTTTGTGATGGCGCCAAAGAGGCCTGTCCGGTTTTTACCGGAAAAGTGAGACATCGCCTGCACATCGGTTTTGACGACCCGGCGGAAGCCATTGGAAGTGTAGCGGAAATAAAAGCCGTTTTTACCCGCGTACGTAACGAAGTCGAACGCGATTTCACAAAGTTTTACAAAGAACAAATTCAAAATAAATAAGTTTAAAAACAAGTTTTTAGCAAAAAAAATCATGGAAATAAAACAAACCATTGGCCGACCTGTAAGCGTTCGCATCCACGGTGAGAGTGAAAATGCCACAAAAATGTGCCTTCAATCCGGAAAATTTAAAATGATTATTGACGAACCCGAAAACATGGGCGGAACCAACGATGGGCCGTCTCCCGTACAGGTGTTGCTCATGTCATTGGCAGGTTGCCTTAACGTAACCGGCCATGAAGTGGCAAAACAAAGAGGTATGCATCTCAACAGGCTAAAAATAAGTATAGAAGGGAATATGAACGCCTGTAACTTTATGGGCTGTTCTTTTGAAGAGCGGGCGGGCTTTCAGCAAATCAAAGTCCATTTGAAGCCCGATTTTGAACATGCAGCCGAAGAAGAAATAGAAAGCTGGGCACTCGAAACAGAAGCCCGATGCCCCGTTACCGACAACATAAAAGATGCCACGGAAATTATGGTTTCACATGCTGCATTGGTTTAAATAAAATGGTTTGCATCAAAACAAAAAAATGAAAACAGGAAAAAGACTTTCCTTTCTCGATCGTTACCTTACACTGTGGATTTTCCTCACTATGCTCGCAGGGGTGTTTTCGGGGTATTTTTTTCCGGCAGTAGCCGGTTTCTGGGAAAAGATGAGTTCGGGAACCACCAACTACCCTATTGCCATTGGCCTCATTATCATGATGTATCCGCCATTGGCCAAGGTAAAATATGAAGAATTGGCCGACGTGTTCAGCAACTGGAAAATCTTGTCGCTCTCTCTGGTGCAAAACTGGATTGTGGGACCGTTGCTTATGTTTTTCCTCGCTGTGGTTTTCCTGCACAACTATCCCGAATACATGACCGGGCTTATTTTAATCGGGCTTGCCCGTTGTATCGCCATGGTCATCGTATGGAACGACCTCGCTGATGGCGATCGTGAATATGCTGCCGGACTGGTGGCACTCAACAGTATTTTTCAGGTGCTGTTTTACTCGGTTTTTGCCTGGCTGTTCATTACCGTGATGCCCCGCTGGTTCGGCATGGATACCTACAATATTAATATTAGCATGGGCGAAATAGCCAGAAGTGTTCTTATTTATCTCGGCATCCCGTTTGTTGCCGGCATCATCACCCGTTTTAGCCTGATAAAACTCAAGAGTAAGGAATGGTACTCCAAAAAATTCATTCCGAAAATCAGTCCGTTGACACTCATCGCTTTGCTGTTCACCATTTTTGTCATGTTTTCGTTAAAAGGTAAAGTCATTGTAAAACTTCCGCTGGATGTTCTGCTGATTTCCATTCCGCTGATACTCTATTTTGTCATCATGTTTTTCGCCTCGTTTTATATGGGGCGCAAGGCCGGTGCCGATTATCCAAAGACAGTTTCCCTTTCGTTCACCTCGGCCAGTAACAACTTTGAACTGGCCATTGCTGTGGCTGTGGCTGTTTTTGGCATTAATTCCGGAGAAGCTTTTGCTGCCGTCATCGGGCCGCTGGTAGAAGTTCCGGTGCTCATTTTGTTGGTGAAAGTTGCCCTGAAATACAGAAAGAAATATTTTTCACAGAAAAAAGTTGCTTAAAGTCTAAAAACCGTTACCATGCTTGAATACCAAATAAATGCCATCTCTAAAACCGGAGGGATAGCACTGTCACGCGCCAAAAAAGAGATAGCCATTCCTTTTGATACAGCATCGGAAAGCGGAACGCTGCTTCCCAATCCGGCAGAACTGTTTTTGACTTCTTTTGCCGCCTGCATTTTGAAAAACGTTGAACGTTATTCCGTAAAGTTGAAAATTCCATACACCAAAGCAGAGATTACCGTGAACGGAATACGCTCGGATATACCACCGGCTATGGTCAGTGTGGATTATGAATTAACCATTTATTCGGATGCTGTAGCGAGGAAAGTAGATTTGCTTTACCGCAATGTTAAAAAGTTCGGAACCATTTACAACACGGTAGCGGCAAGTTGCGAAGTGAAGGGGATAATGACACAGGTTTCAGGAAACAGCAGGTTTTGAGTTGAATTTTGATATAAATCCACAAAAAAGGCCTGTCCGGTTAGGGCAGGCCTTTTTGTTTAAAAAGTTTAAAACAATACTACTATTTCAACAACGCCTTAAGTTTAGCTGTCAAAGCAGGTCCTCTTAAATTTTCAGCAATAATTGTTCCTTTCGGGCCAATCAAAACATTATGTGGAATTGACTGAACACCATAAAGTTTTCCGGCTGCAGAACTCCAGAATTTCAAATCGGAAACCTGTGGCCAAACCAAACCATCTTTTTTAATGGCTGCCACCCATTTGCTGTGGTCTTTGTCAAAAGAAACGCCAAACACGGTAAAGCCTTTGTTTTTAAACTCATTGTATGCTTTTACAACATTGGGGTTTTCGGCACGGCATGGCATACACCACGAAGCCCAAAAGTCAACCAAAGTATATTTGTGTGTTTTTACCACCGACGAAAGCGAAAGGGGTTTCCCGTTAACATCGTTCAGTGTAAAATTCACATAAGGCTGCCCAACAGCAACACGCTTCAATGTGGCAACACGTTTTTTCAGAAAGATAACATCTTGATTTTTAGCAAGCGTAGTATCAAGGGCGTTGGTAGCCTCTTCCAGTTGGTTCAAAGCAAGTCCGTATGAGTTACTCAGGATAATATAAGGCATAACCACACTTTTATTATGACGCTTTACATATTCCAGCATGTAGTCAGTACGGTCTTTCTCAATTTGATTAAACTGATCTCTCAAATCTTTCATGGCTTTTTGGTCTTTTCTCATACGTGCCTGGCTGTATTTCACGCCAAGAAGTTTTTCCTTCTCCATAAAACGCTTTGTGGAATCAACATATGCATTAAATTCATCCTGTGCCTTAGACCCTTTTATTACAGGATTACGCAAGCTTCTCAGGGTGGCATCAACCGTAATAGGGCTGTTTTCAACCCATACGGGCATATAAACATTAAACTTTTTGATAGTAAAGTAATATAGACTGGCCCCGTTTACATGGCCTTTAAATACACCCTTACCATCTTTCAGAATAACAGAATCTTTCTTAATCCATTTACCCTGTTCACGTTTTTGCATAACAACCTTTGTATCCTGCTTAAGGTCTTTAATATTCATGGTAACAGTAAATTGCTGCTCTGTTTTATTGCTTTGCTTGTTATTTTCGCAGGAAGCAAACACTAACAGTATCAAGGACAAAAGTCCGACTGTCTGAAATAATTTTCGCATAATGTAAAATTGATTTTTATTGTTTTAAAATGCAAAGCTAATTAATTAGATGAAAAATTAAGAATTTTAACAAATTTTAATGCTGACATATCTTTTGGGCGGCCTCAGCTCCTTTGCACAATCCCCACGCAAGCCTCACCGGGCTGTTCGCTATACTCCGCAGTTTAATGTTTTATTTTTCTGTTTACCGGTAATTTCATTTAATGCTTAATTATCATATTTATTGTCTAAAAGCCAATCAATTGCATTTATCTGTTTCACGCCGTTATGGTTTCCTGTTTCCCTTTTATATCGTATCTGTTCACTTTATAAAAAAGATAGGATTCCACAAGTGTATCAATGTATCTTGATACTGTTTTATTATCAATTTTTTTCCCATTTGCCGTAAGGACTTTTGTAATATTTCTTGCCGAAACATTTGAACCGATACTATCAATTAGAAACTTAACGACTTCGTTATAAGATGTTTCATAATATATTGTGTGCCTTTTCTGTATGTCATTCTCATAAATGTTTCGAAAAACGGTTTTTAGATATTCGTAAACATAGCTTTCTCCTGATTCAACGAATCCAACAGCCTCGGGAAAACCTCCTGTTCGCATATAATTAGCAATAGCACGGTCGGGATTTGTTGT
>WFNG01000131.1 GCA_015488735.1 Bacteroidales bacterium
AAAAGATTAACTGGAATTGGCAAGGTTTATTAAAGCCGTGTTGTTTGTTGCAAAATGAATAATTTGTCGCCTTCCACTCCTTGTGAATTTTGCGACGATATTTATTACTCTGAATATAAACTTTTTAAGTCTTGATGTTTTACTAAGGCCATCTACCACTTCTGAAAATAAGCTAAGAATATATTTGTAAACGATATGGGCAAAAGCCATAATAATCAGATAGGCTGTATTCTCCTCAAGAAAACTATGAGGCATTGAGTTCCAATTAAAGTCGTTGTTCTGAATATCGAAAACGCGTTCACTGTTTCCACGCTTATTGTAAAATATAATAGCTTCTTTTTCAGATATCTCATAATCATTTGTAATGATAAAAAGATAATTCTTTGCATCATTTGTCAATGCAGAAACCTGCCCCGTTTTGTTTGCAAAGCGATAGGCGACAATTCTGTGGGTATAGTTGCCAAATTTATAATTGAAACTTGCTACTTCCATATCCTGAGAATTGATGGTACAAGTTTTCCAATTTTCTGCATCAACAGTTTTCATAAGAAGTGTTTCTGAACTATTTGCCCTTATAAAGAAGTTAATTCTCTCATCATGAAAATAGTCAGTAACTTCTTTTATGTACGACACTGTCCATACGTGCTACCTTTGGGATAACACCTTGTTGACCAAGGGCTGATAAGGCCCGCTTGTGAGTAGCAAGCTGAGCTGTTTTAACATTGCAATTGCCATTTCTGCCCTCAATGTAAACAGGGATATTCGCTATGGTGGCCACTGCGGGGAAATAGCCTTTTCTGTTTTTATAACTATAAGTTGCATCATATTTTTCGGCAGGAATAAATTGATGGTCAAAATCATAAACTAAATTCTTATCATTAGGGTCTAACTGCTTAAACTTTATAGCGGAACGAATTAGAAATGTATTTAACCTCGTGTTTATATTGATTTTGTTTTCATTGGCACTTTGGGTTTCTATAAACTCACAGGCAGTAGAAAGTTCTACATCTCCCCTCAGTATGGTATCGGCTGATGGGATTGAAATTTTTTCGAGCAGTTTTAGCGTATTTTCTTTGATGTAGTTGACATCTTCTGTTGAGTTACCACCACAAAAAGCCGTATAAATTCTACTTAACAGAATATCTGAATACTTATATACAGCTAAATTACCTCTGCTACCTAATTCATTATCAATAAATTGAATTGTGCTGTCCGAAACCAATCTCTTATGGATTAGGTGTATTCCACCAAAAGGAGTTACCTTTGTATTTGTGTTTTTGTACATACACCTAAATAGGTGAAAAAACACGAGACCTGCAAGCAATTGCAGGTCTTATTTTTCAACAACTTAGAGTGAATTATTAATAATTCCTTGCGGAATTAAGGTGGTGAATGGTGAATGGTGAAGTGAGGATTTGTTGTGTAAATGTCTAGTTCTTCCTGTAGTTTAGCATTACGGTTATTGTGCCGTTTTTACTTTCAATAGCCAACTCTCCGTTTACCAGATTCTGGCAGGCGTTAACGATGGCCAATCCCATCCCGGAGCTTTTGTCCATGTGTTGATCAGCCAGCCCAAAAGCTTCGGTGATATTTTGTAGCTTTTCGTCCGTGATATCGTCACCGGAATTAGTTATTTTCACCACTACCTTGTCCTTTTCTTCATAAGTCTCGATGGCCACTTTTTCATCTTTCGTGAATTTGATGGCATTGTTTAAGACTTCTGATACAGCTTTTTGAATCAGTTGTCCATCTCCGATAACAGGCGATGAAGTTCCGGGCTCATATTGAATGTGGGTTTCTTTTTCTTCGCTGAATTTTTTGTTTTCCTCCAATGCTTTTTCAAGAATCCGTTCCAAATCAACGGACTTTTGATGTATTTCCATGCGCTTCGTGTCCAGCTGTGTCAGGAAAAGGGCGTTAATGGCAAAACGTTCCAGTCTTTCCACGGACTCTTTCAATATTTCCATGAACTCTTTCAGATCAGGGTCTTCAATCATATCCTCCAGGAAATAGGTAGAGCCAATGATGCCGTTGAGTGGGGTGCGTATTTCGTGGCTTATGAGTTTCAGGAAGTTGCTTTTGGCTTCATCGAGGACTTTCAATTTCCCAAAAGCATCTTCCAGCTGGGCTGTCCTTTCCTGTACTTTTTGCTCCAACACTTCATTCATGTTTTCCAGCATTTTTTGCTGGTGATGGAGCTTGAGTTGCGTTTTTACACGTTCCAATAACTCGCTGGGGTCGAACGGTTTGGTCACGTAATCCTGGCCACCGGCTTCAAATCCTTTTACAATATCTTCTTTGGCTGTTTTGGCGGTGAGAAAGATAATAGGGATGTCTTTCGTGCTTTCGTTGGCACGCAAACGGGTAGCTACCTCGTAGCCATCCATGCCGGGCATCATAATATCCAGCAAGATTAAATCGGGGGGGGTAGGGCCTGTGGCTATTTTTATGGCGCGTTCACCGTTGGTGGCAATTTTGCGTTTGAAATTGCCCAACATTCCGTTGAGCACATCAATGTTTTCCGGTGTGTCGTCCACCAGCAAGAGTGTTTTATTCTGTAAATATTCCTCCATGTTTTATGAAATTTTGTTTTTAATTGTTGACAGCAGCGTAGCGGCAGCCTCAGAGGCCGGTTCAAAGTCGTATTGTTCCACGGCTTTTTTTAAAGCAGCCGTTTCCGGGAAGCTATTTATCTTTGGCAGAATTTGGTTGAAAATCTCAACACCTTCCGCGTCATCCTCTTCAAAGTATTGCTTCATTTTCTCCAACAACGGCATCAAGGTTTGAAAATCAATTTCTTCTGCCGGTTGCCCCGTGCCGTGTTCAGTCTCGCCAATGACTTCCATGACCGAGCTTCTGAAAGCTTCAACCAAGGCAGCCAGTCCTTCTATTTTGAATGCTGCATCTTCGGGTATTCCCGTGGTGAACGCGGCCTCGGTTTCCGCGAATTTTTCAAAGAGTACCGTGGCAGCGATGTTTCCTGTTACCCCTTTCAAAGAGTGCAGCTCTCGTTTTATTTTTTCTGCTTTTTGCTTTGCCAGCAGGGCATTCATCTCTTCTTTAAAAGAAGCTGTATTCGAGATGAATTTTTTCAAAATACGAAGATATAGCTCCCGGTTGTTGTTTACCCGCCTGAGTCCTTCTTCCGCGTTAAGTCCTTTGATTTTATCAACGGGAATTTCTTCTGGTTTTTCCTTGCCTGCATCTTCTCTTTTTTCCTTCACGGGAGCAGCGATATTTTTCGGTTTACGACCCCAGCGAATAATGGTTTCCGCGATTTCCGTTAAATCAACGGGCTTGTGAATAACGTCCCACATGCCGGCATCTATACACTGTTTTCTAACTTCCGGCATCACGTCAGCGGTCATGGCCACAATGGGTAGCTCTTTCGTGGTTTGCAATTTCCTGATGGCGCAGGTAGCTGTATAACCATCCATTTCGGGCATTTGAAGATCCATAAAAATCAGCGCGTAATCATCAGGATTTCCGTTTTTGATTTTATCCAGGGCGATTTTCCCGTTATCGGCAATTTCTATTTCAAATCCCATGTTTTCCAGTAACTCCTGTTCTATTTCCTGATTCAGCTCGTTGTCCTCCACGAGAAGAATTTTAGCCCCGGCATACAAAGCCAGCTTTTTGGCATTCCATAAAATTTTTGTTTCAGAATGATGTGTTTTTGGTAGCTCCTTACCGAAGACATTCATGATGCCATCGAAAAGGGTGGAGTAGGTGTGTGGCTTAAACAACAGCAAATCAATATACTCTTTTCCCGGGTTATTCTCGTGGATAGAGCTGCTGGTATAGGCTGTTGAAAGGATGATTTTCGGCTGAACTTTAATCTTTTTACTCTTTCTAATGGCTTCAGCGGTTTCGTAACCATTCATTCCGGGCATATTCCAATCAAGAATAAGCAGCGAGATGGGTTTTATAGCTGATTCCAAAATATCTATGGCCTCTTTTCCATTGTCTGTTACGCTCGTTTTGAATTTTAGGTTGCCCAGCATCTCATTGAGTATTTTCCTCTCTACCGGATGGTCATCACAAATTAGCACTTGAAGGCCACGAATATCACCCGTGATAGCGAACCGCTCTTTGATGGTTTTTTTGTTCGTGGCAAACCAGGGGGTAAACCGAAAAACAGAACCTTTTCCCGGCTTGCTTTCCACGCTGATTTCTCCCTCCATCAGTTCAACAAGTTGTTTCGTGATGGACAGCCCCAGCCCGGTTCCACCATATTTTCTGGCAGTTCCTTCATCCACCTGGGAAAAATTTTTGAAGAGTTTGGTCATGTCTTTGTCTGACATGCCAATACCGGTATCAGAAACGGAAAATTCCAGCTGAACCTTTGAATTTTTGGTTTGAAGAGGTTTAATACGGACAATAATCCTGCCTTTATCTGTGAATTTGATAGCGTTGTTGATGAGGTTGATAAAAATCTGTTTTAGCCGCAACGGGTCGCCTTCCAGCTCGGAAGGTGTTTCCGGATCGATATGGAATAAAAAGTTCAGCCCTTTTTCTTCTGCTTTTATGGCAAACATGTCCATCAGTTCTGACAAGATTTCATCAAGATGAAATTTTGTTTTTTCCAGTTTCATTTTCCCGGATTCTATTTTAGACAAATCCAGGATGTCGTTGATGAGCTGGAGCAGCAGATTGGCCGATGATTTTAGTTTTTTCAGGTAGCTTCGTTG
>WFNG01000132.1 GCA_015488735.1 Bacteroidales bacterium
ATACCGTACTCAATGAATACCTTGATATCATCCCATTTCTCTTCAAAGTTTTTCCGGTCTGTTTTAAAAAGCTCAGCCAGTTTGTCAGCTACTTTCCGTGTGATGTATCCTGATATTTTCTTTACGTTCTGGTCGCTTTGCAGATAAGAGCGGCTGACGTTCAGTGGGATATCGGGTGAGTCTATAACGCCGTGCAGCAGTGTGAGAAATTCAGGGACAATGCCTTCTACAGAATCGGTAATAAAAACCTGGTTGCTGTAAAGCTGGATTTTGTTGCGTTGCATTTCGTAGTCCTTTTTTGCCTTGGGGAAATACAAAATTCCGGTCAGGTTAAAAGGATAATCTACGTTAAGATGAATATGAAACAACGGATCTTCAAAACTCATGGGATAGAGCTCACGATAAAAAGATTTGTATTCCTCCTCTTTGGCTTCTGAAGGGGATTTTTTCCACAGTGGATTGGGGTTGTTGATGACTTTTGGCCGTTTTACCTCTTTGGTTTTGGGATTACCATCCTTGTCTTTTTCACCTTCGATGGGTTCAAAAATAGTTTCCATACCAAACTGGATAGGAACAGGAAGGAATTTACAGTATTTCTTCAGTAGCTCTTCTACACGGTAATCCTCAAGGAATTCTTTGTTTTCATCGCTGATGTGCAGCACTATTTCTGTTCCACGATCTTTTTTGTCGGATTCATCCATGGAATATTCAGGGCTTCCGTCGCATTCCCAGCGGACGGCTTTGGTGCTACCGCCTTTTTTGTATGTTTTGGTGTTGATGACAACCCTGTCAGAGACCATGAACGAAGAGTAAAATCCCAGTCCGAAATGGCCAATGATAGCATTTTGTTCGGCTTCTGATTTGGTTTTAAATTTTTTCACAAATTCTTCGGCACTGGAAAAAGCAATTTGGTTGATGTATTTATCAACTTCTTCCGCTGTCATGCCGATACCGCGGTCGCGGACAGTAAGTGTTTTATTATTTTTATCCACTTCAATGTGGATGGTCAGGTCGCCCAACTCATCTTTCAGTTTCCCCATAGAGGAAAGTGTTTTAAGCTTCTGGGTGGCATCAACAGCGTTGGAAACCAATTCTCTGAGAAAGATCTCATGATCAGAATAAAGAAATTTCTTGATAATGGGAAAGATGTTTTCGGTTTGAATACCGATTTTTCCTTTTTGCGTCGTCATATCTTCTGTATTTTTATTTCAACAAATTGTGTGGCTCAAGCCAAATCAAACCCTGTGCCAAAAGGAGGGAGGTGTCATTTTGTCTTTTGATTGATAATTTCTTTTAAACAAAAATAAACAGTAAATAATTGTGAGCGTATTATTCCGGTGAGGGTAATGCTGACTTTAGAAAAGATTGGACAGCTTGAATAATTTCTTCCATATCATCAGGTGAAAACCATTGGATATCTTTGTCTTTACCAAACCAGGTAATCTGCCGTTTAGCATAACGGCGGGTATTGGTTTTGATTTTTTCAACGGCTTTTTCCAGTATTATTTTCCCTTCAAGAAAAGCAAACAATTCTTTATAACCCACGGTATTAAGTGCATTAAGATGGCGAAAAGGGAAGACCGATTTTGCTTCTTCAAGCCAGCCTTTTTCCATCATAAGGTCGGTACGTTGGTTGATACGGGCATACAGCTGTTTGCGTGGTAAATTCAGCCCGATTTTAAAAATTTGAAAGTTCCGTTTTTGGGGATTGTTTTGACGCAATTCTGAAAATTTTCGGCCGGTCTGTAAGCAAACTTCGATGGCTCGCATGAGTCGTTTGGGATTTTGCCTGTCAACCTGCTCATAAAATTCCGGGTCAAGTTGTTGTAACTGTTGTTGTAATCCTTCAATTCCTGAATGTTGCCATGTTTTTTGTAAATCTCTTCTTATTTCCGGATCAGGATCGGGAAGAGGGTCAATACCTTTGCAAACGGCATCGATGTATAATCCCGAGCCACCAGTCAGAATCATAACATTATGTTCCTGAAATTTTTTTTCCAGCAATGCCAACACTTCATTTTCATATCGTGAAACATTGAAATCTTGTTGCAGAGACAGGTTTCCTACAAAATGATGGGGGACGGATGCAAGCTGCTCTTTTGAAGGAGCGGCTGTTCCCAGGGGAATCTCACGGTAAAATTGTCGGGAGTCGGCTGAAATTATTTCTGTATTTAGTTGCCGGGCTAATTGGATGGCAATCTGTGTTTTTCCTGCCGCTGTAGGGCCCAAAACTACTACCAGCGTTTTTTTTGTTGCCATCTGAAGCTTTATTTTTGTGGAAAATGATTGTGGGAAACAACCTGCAATCCCATTGATGCCCCTGTTTTTAACATAAACTCAAAAGCTTCGCCAAAATCGTTGTGAATTTTCCCGTCAAGGATAGCCTCACGGATGGCGGTTTTGATATCGCCCACCTGGCGGGAAGGCTTAAGCCCGAATGTCTCCATAATAATTTCACCGGTTACAGGTGGTTGCCAGTTGCGGATGCGGTCTTTCTTTTCTACTTCTTTTAGCTTTTGGCGTACCAGTTCAAAATTTTTTCGGTAACGTCTTACTTTTACTTCGTTTTTTGAGGTGATATCCGCTGTGCAGAGCATCATAAGGTCATCTATATCATCACCTGCATCAAAGAGTAAACGTCTTACGGCAGAATCTGTAACAACGTCCTGTGCCAGTACAATAGGACGCAAATGCAACAGTACCAGCTTTTGAACATAGCGCATTTTTTCGTTGGTGGGAAGTTTCATCTTCTTGAAAATTGCGGGCACTTTTTTTGCGCCAACAAATTCATGGCCGTGAAAAGTCCAGCCTGCCCTGGGGTCGAAGCGCTTGGTTATCGGTTTGGCAATATCGTGTAGTAAAGCAGCCCAGCGCAGCCACAGGTTGTCTGATACCATAGCCACATTGTCGAGGACTTCGAGCGTATGATAAAAGTTGTCTTTATGACCTTTACCATTAACGGTTTCTACGCCTTTCAGTTGTACAAACTCCGGAAAAATCTGCTGCAATAATCCGGATTTATCCAGTAGCATAAAACCACGGCTGGGCTTTTCGGCCTGGATAATTTTATTCAGTTCATCAATCACGCGTTCTTTTGAGACAATGGAAATCCGGTTTTTGTTTCTTTGGATAGCCGCAAAAGTTAATTCATCTATGGTGAAGCCGAGCTGTGTGGCGAAACGAATAGCGCGCATCATACGCAGGGGATCGTCCGAAAAAGTTATATCAGGATCAAGAGGTGTACGTATCAATTTGTTTTTCAGGTCTTTCATGCCGCTGAAAGGATCGTTCAGCTTTCCAAAATCATCTTTATTTAGACTTATAGACAATGCATTAATGGTAAAATCGCGCCTTTTGCGGTCATCTTCCAGTGTTCCGTTTTCCACAATAGGTTTACGCGAATTTTTACGGTATGATTCTTTGCGGGCACCCACAAATTCCAGTTCCCAGCCTTCATAACGAATCATAGCAGTTCCGAAATTCTTAAAATAACGGACAAAAGTATTTTTCCCCAGAAAAGATGCCAGTGCTTCGGCAAAAGTGATACCACTTCCTGCTACCACAAAATCCACATCTTTAGAGGGGCGTTTCAAAAGTAAATCGCGTACAAATCCCCCAATGACGAATACGGACATTCCTGTCTGTTGCGCCACAGTGGCAACCGCTGTAAACGGTTCTTTTTCTATATATTTTCTAAAATCCATGTGCTGCAAAAATAGTAAAAAGTGGAGAGGGAAGGCTGGTGCAGTCAACCCGCAATCTGAGAAAAAACTTTTGGGAAAATTTCGTTAAATTTTGTGTTATTGTAATCCGGTTGGAAATGATAGCCTTAAACCAGATGACAATTGAATGGGCTGGTTGAGAGGTTTCCAATTACCGGAGAGGGCAGGTGGCAGTACAATTATTTAAAGTTTGGTAAACTTCCAGATATCTGGTTTAATTACTTCCCGAAAAATTAAATAAAAAAAGTGTTGTGTTCTGAAAAATAATGTGTTATACTAATAGAAGTTTTATTTTTTTTCAGGCGTACCCAGAAAGGTTTTAGAGATTTCAACATACAACACCATAAG
>WFNG01000133.1 GCA_015488735.1 Bacteroidales bacterium
ATTTTCAAAAAACAGCGCAATGCTTATCTTTGTGCGGAAAAAGCAGAACACTATGGCCAAATACGTGGAAACACCGTTAATGAAACAATACAATACCATCAAGGCGAAATATCCGGATGCGTTGTTGTTGTTTCGGGTGGGTGATTTTTACGAAACTTTCGGTGAAGATGCCATCAAAGCCTCAGGAATATTGGGTATTGTGCTCACCAAGAGGCGTAATGGCTCCGCTTCGTTTGTGGAGCTGGCGGGCTTCCCGCACCATTCCATCGACACTTACCTTCCTAAGCTGGTGAGAGCCGGATACAGGGTGGCCATTTGCGACCAGCTGGAAGACCCCAAACTCACCAAGAAAATCGTAAAACGCGGGGTTACAGAGCTCGTTACACCTGGCGTAGCACTCAACGACAATGTACTTGAACAAAAAGAAAATAACTTTCTCGCTGCCGTTCATCTCACCAGTGGAATTTCAGGAGTTTCTCTTTTGGATATCTCCACGGGAGAATTTTTTATCGCACAGGGCAACAAAGATTACATCGATAAATTGCTACAGGGATTTGCACCCAGCGAAGTAATTGTCCAGCGTCAGAACAGGATAAAATTTCTTGAGGAGTTTGGCGACCGTTTTTACCTGACTTTTTTCGACGATTGGGTTTTTCGTGAAGATTTCGGCCGCGATATTTTACTGCGTCATTTTAAAACCGCATCGCTTAAAGGCTTTGGCGTGGAAGAACTCACCGAAGGCATTATTGCTGCCGGAGCCGCCATCCACTATCTATACGAAACCCATCACGATAAGCTGGACCATATTTCAAAAATCAGCCGTATTGATGAAGGTAAACACGTGTGGCTCGACCGGTTTACCATCCGGAATCTGGAACTTATACATCCGTTATTTTCCGGTGGCAGCGCTTTGCTTGACATTATCGACAAAACCGATTCGCCCATGGGTGCCCGGCTCATGCGTCGATGGATTACGCTTCCACTAAAAGAAAAATCCGCCATTGACGAACGGCTCAGCGTGGTGGAATACCTCATGCAGCACACGGAGACAGTAGATAAACTTCGTCCTGAATTTAAAAAGCTGGGGGATCTGGAACGCCTTATCTCCAAAGTGGCTACTTACCGCGTCAATCCCAGGGAGCTGAAACAGTTGCAACGGGCTTTGCATTCGGTTTCAGTGATTAAAACCCTGTGCTCAGAAAGCGGCCTGCCCGTTTTAGAAAAAATGGCAGAACAAATCAATCCATGTAGCTCGCTCTCCAATAAACTGGAAACAGAACTCAAAGAAGACCCGCCGGTTTCAATAGCCAAAGGCAATGTAATGGCCGATACAGTTTCTGAAGAACTGGATGAACTTCGCAAAATTGCTTTCTCGGGAAAAGATTATCTGGTACAAATACAGCAACGCGAAAATGAACGCACGGGTATTCCTTCTTTAAAAATTGGTTATAACAATGTTTTCGGTTATTATCTTGAAGTCACCAACACACACAAAGACAAAGTACCACCAGAGTGGCATCGTAAACAAACACTAACAAACTCAGAACGTTACATCACTGAGGAATTAAAAGAATATGAACAGAAAATCCTTGGCGCCGAAGACAAAATTCAAATACTGGAACAACAACTTTTTGAAAAGCTGGTACAATACGCAGCTACCTTTATAAAACCTGTACAGTTGGATGCCACTCTTCTGGCCACCATAGATTGTCTGGTTTCCTTCGCCAAAGTTTCTGCAGATAATAATTATCATCGTCCGGAGATCAATGACAAGTATGCCATCAATATCAAAGCCGGACGTCATCCGGTTATAGAACAAAACCTGCCGCAAGATGAACAGTATGTTGACAACGATGTTTATCTCGACAACAAAAAGCAGCAAATCATCATCCTTACCGGCCCCAACATGTCGGGAAAATCAGCACTGCTGCGACAAACGGCACTCATCGTGCTCATGGCACAAATGGGGAGTTTTGTTCCGGCGGCATCGGCAGACATCGGGCTGGTGGATAAAATTTTTACCCGCGTGGGCGCGTCTGACAATATCTCTTCCGGAGAGTCCACGTTTATGGTGGAAATGAATGAAACCGCCAGCATCCTGAACAATATTTCCAACCGTAGCCTTATCCTGCTGGATGAAATAGGCCGCGGAACCAGCACCTACGATGGCATTTCCATTGCCTGGTCTATCGTGGAATACCTGCACAACCATCCGGCTTACCGTGCCAAAGTGTTGTTTGCGACACACTATCATGAGCTGAACGAAATGGCAGCCAGCCAGCCCCGTATTATAAATTATCACATCTCCATAAAAGAGACAGGGAAAAAAGTAATCTTTCTGCGAAAATTGAAAAAGGGAGGTAGTGAACACAGTTTTGGTATTCATGTGGCCGAAATGGCAGGCATGCCAGCCAAAGTACTCAAGCGCGCCAAAGACTTGCTGAAAGTACTGGAAACGAAGCACTCCAACAAAGAGCTGGAAGAAGGGCTGGGGGAAATTCCTGCATCTGACGATTTCCAGCTTAGCTTTATACAACTCGACGACCCTTTGTTACAGCAAATCAAACAGGACATCATCAACACAGACATTGATACGCTTACGCCGGTGGAAGCACTTATGAAGCTAAACGAGATTAAGAAGTTACTAAAAAATATTTCATAGGTCAGGCGGTTCATAACGGGTTCACCGAAAAAAAATTTGAAATTTTTCATTTTACTTGTTTGGTAAATAAAAAAAGTTTTACATTTGCACTCCAAATTTAAAGCGCGGGAATAGCTCAGTTGGTAGAGCACGACCTTGCCAAGGTCGGGGTCGCGGGTTCGAGTCCCGTTTCCCGCTCACTGATCCCGGACCCGTTAAATTCGGGACGGGATTTTTTCTTTGATTTGATGCCTGAGTGGTGGAATTGGTAGACACGTTGGACTTAAAATCCAATGAGCATTGCGCTCGTGCGGGTTCAAGTCCCGCCTCAGGTACGAAAAAGGCGCTTTTCAGCGTCTTTTTCTTTTTTATCTTAAAAATCCCAAACGTACTCCCTGTTTTTTATCCTTTCTGTTATCTTTGTGGCATTAATTTCAAGAAAAATGATTGCCAAAAATCTCATCACCGATGGTATTATGCCGCTTAAAACATCCGACACAGGAAAAACTGCGTTAAGCTGGATGGAAGAATACAAGGTTTCTCATTTACCCATTGTGAACAATCAGGAATTTCTGGGACTTATCTCCGAACTTGATATTTACGATTTGAATAACTTCGACGAACCATTAGGAAACCATAAACTCTCCTCAAGTAATCCTTATGTTTTTGAAAATCAGCACATTTACGATGTACTGAAACTTGTGAACGCACAAAACTTAAGTCTTGTACCTGTCCTTGACGAAAAAGGGAGTTACCTCGGCAGTATAAACCTGCAAAATCTGGTAAGATATTTTGCCCGGTCGCTTTCGGTAGATAATCCGGGTGGAATTATTGTTCTCGAAATGACTTACAATGATTACAGTCTGACCGAATTGGCTAAAATAGTAGAAGAAAATGATGCCAAAATCCTCAGTACGTTTATTATCAACCATGAAAATTCAACCAAGCTGGATGTCTTTCTTAAATTAAACACAATGGAGATTTCTTCTGTCCTGAAAACCTTTGAACGTTTCGATTATTTTGTAAAAGCTTCCTATGGCGAAGAAGATGATTTAGATGACCTCAGAGAACGCTACAACTCGTTAATGAATTATCTGAATGTCTAACAGGAAATTCTTTTACATACTACCTGTTTTTTTACTTCTGTTGGGATCACAGCATCTTTATGCCCAATATCAGCTTACCCGAAGCGACACAACATTTGTTATTGACAACATCCACATTTCGGGAAATAAACACACCAAAGGCAATATAATATTACGTGAAATTGAATTAAAAAAAGGGGACACAGTTTATCTCCATCAGTTGCTTCACAAAATCAAAAAAAGCCGGCAAAACCTGATTAACCGCTCACTTTTCAACACAGTGGAGATAACTCCCAAACGACACGATTTCAACAAAGTGGACCTTTATGTAGCAGTAACAGAACGATGGTATATCTGGCCCATTCCTATTTTGTCTTATGCCGACCGTAATTTTAATGTGTGGTGGGAAAAAAAAGATTTCTCCAGAGTAAATTACGGCATTAACCTGCAAATAAATAATTTCAGAGGACGAATGGAAAAACTGAATGTTATTTTACAGGAAGGATACGATAAAACCCTGAAATTTGATTGGAAAATACCATACATTAACAAAAAAGAAAAATGGGGACTAGAAATTTTTGGAGGTGCCATCTTTAACCATGAAACCGACTACAAACTCCAAAACAACAAACTGGTTTATTTACATGAAGAAAAAAGATATTCCAAGAAGTGGTTTACCGGCCAAGTAAAGGCTACTTTTCGTCCAAAGTACTATTTTACGCATAGCTTTACGCTAAGCTTTAACCACGAAGAATATGGAGATACCCTTTTAAAATTAAATCCGGACTTTGCTTACTCAAAACCCAAATTTTCTTATCTCTCACTGGAATATAATTTTAAATATGATTACCGTGACTATGCCCCCTATCCGCTCAATGGTTTTTATGCAGAAGCTGATATACAACAGAATGGATTAGGAATATTTTCGAAAGAGATAAACCTTTTCCGCTTTTACCTGATCTTCGACCAGTATATCCCCCTGCATAAAAGATGGTATTTTGCTTATTCGCTTTCAACACAGGTTATTCCCAATGCATACCAGCCCTATTTTATTCAAAATGGCCTGGGTTATAAGCCAATGGGCATAAGAGGATATCAGCTTTATGTAATCAGGGGCAACTGGATTGGACAATTCCGCACGAATGTGAAATTTGCCATTTTCCCAAAAAAATCCTATATTCTCGACTTTATTAAAACGGAAAAATTTAATCGGTTTTTTTTCGGGTTGTATGCCAATGTTTTTCTTGACGGTGCCTATGTTGCCAATCGTTCACCGGAAAGGTATCACAGCTTCCTAAACAACAGATTCCTTTGGGGTACCGGTGTTGGCCTTGATTTTGTCACTTTTTATGATGTTGTTATCCGTGCCGAATATGTTTTCAATAACATCCATGAACATCACTTTTTTCTTAGTTTTGTTGCACCAATATAGGCTGACCTGTAATTGAGATGTTCAGCCGGCATTTATTTAATAGATTAACTTTTTAACTGTTGAAAAAACGAATCCGTTATACACTAATATTGTCAGGTTTTTTTATCCTGCTATTTCCCACAAAGACAATAGCACAGATTAATTATCAGCATTTTTTATGGGCCGGGCAGGCAGAACTCTCTAAAAACAATTTCACGCAGGCTATTTACGATTTTAATACAGCTATTAACTCTAAACCAAACGGATTTGAAGCCTATTTTCTACGGGGAATTGCCAAATACAACCTGGGTGATTTTAAAGGCGCTGCCAACGATTTTAGCCGCACCATACATATTCATCCGCTTTACACCCGGGCTTACCAGTATCGCGGTATCTGCTATGACCGATTGAACAACTCAAAGGATGCACTTTCCGATTTTGCAAAAGCATTACAACTCGACCCTTTCAACCCGGAAATTTACATAGCCAGAGGAAATGCCAGGATGCATATAAACCACTATAAATCAGCTATTGAAGATTACACCAAAGCCATTCAGCTGGATGCAAAAGCCAGCGATGCCTACCTGAACCGGGGTATTGCTTTCCATCTGGAAAATAAAGACAGCCTCGCCATCCGGGATGTGGACAAAGCCATTAAGCTGGATTATTTTAATGTTGATGCCTGGATAAAACGCGGAATGCTTTACAACGAAATGGACAGCCTGCAAAACGCACTAAAAGATTTTAACCATGCGGCCAGTCTAAAGCCAAGCTATCCATATATTTATTTCCAACGGGCGCTCACCTATCTGAAACTTGGCGACACAACACAAGTTTTGAAAGATTACGGCAAAGTGTTAAAGCTGGATCCAAACAATGCCCTCACTTATTATAACCGGGCACTGATTGAATCGATGCAACAGAACTACAAAAAAGCGCTGTCCGATTATAACAAAGTAATTGAGATAAATCCGCGAAATGTATATGCCTATTACAACCGGGGAATTGTAGAGTTACAAATGCATCAACCTAAACAGGCCGTTATCGATTACACCAAAGCACTGAAAATTTTTCCCGGATTTGTGGGGGCTTACATAAACCGATCTTATGCCCGCGAACAACTTGGGGACACAACGGGTGCACTTTCAGACCACAATTCTGCAACCAGCATTATTGCCAAGGCCAGAGGCGACAACAGGGTAAGCCACGCACTATACAAACAGTATGGCGACTCAAGCTATTTTAACAAAATTATGGCTTTCGAAGCCGATTTTCTGAATGGTGAAATGCGAAAAGGCAGGGTTCAATTCCAAAAAATCAATATTGAACCTAAACCTGATTTCTATCTTATTTATGCTTTTAACCTGCCTCCTTCCATTTATGACCAATACCATGAAGATGTTTTCCTGGATAAAAGCATTTCACTTTTCAATGCCAGCAACAAACTGGGAATTCAACTGCTTTTTACCACCAAACGATGGCCAACAAAGAAACAGGATATGCAAAAGATAATGCAGCTTATCTCTCTAAAGGATTCCCTTTTAGGAAAACCGGCTTATGCCCTGCTCATAAAAGGAGTTATTGAAAGTATGATGCGTAATTATACATTGGCCATAGCTGACTACGACAGTTGCCTGAGAGATGATTCTACTGTTATTTATGCCTATTTTAACCGGGCCGCCACCATGGCAGAAAGAGATGCCTCCACTTATGCCGAAAAATTATATGCCGGCCAAATTGGTATCAGCCGGAGCAGCTTTACCCAAAACAGCCAGATAAAAAAATTATCGCCACCCAATTACAAGAAAAGCCTGGCAGACTATAATAAAGTACTCAAGCTAAATCCTGATATGAGTTTTGCCTATTATAACCGGGCCAATTTAAAACTCAGATTAAAAAAATATCAACGGGCTATTGACGACTATTCAGCAGCTATAAGGCTCAAACCCAAAATGGCTGAAGCTTATTACAACCGGGCATTGGTTCTGCTTTTCCTGAAAGAAAATGCGCTGGCATGTAAAGACCTGAGCAAAGCCGGAGAACTTGGTATTTCAGATGCTTACAACGTTATTAAAAGGTACTGCCCACATTAACAGAAGAAAACAAGATACAGAGAATTTCCTTAAAAAGTACCTTATAAGGCAAGCGGAAAATGCCAAAAGGTATAAAACAACACACACAACATTAAAGGTTTGGGAGGTTGTTTGTGGTTTGACTTTTTAGATTTGTTGTTTCTTTAGATTTTACCCCGGCCCCGGCATAAGACTTACCTATGATTATCGATAATCCTTCCATAGACGCTGCACAAATTGACGCAGTGCCACCCGGATAATTCGGGGAAAATTGAGAGAGTACATGGGGAAATTAGCAAATAATATCAAACTCTGATTACCGGTTTTTCTCCTTGAAAGTCCGGGTTCTTAGAAAGAAAATCATCAAAACGTTTTTGGATAAATTCGCAGTAACCGGCATCAATTTCATATCCCACAAAATTACGCCCGGTCTGCAAAGCAGCAATAGCCGTGG
>WFNG01000134.1 GCA_015488735.1 Bacteroidales bacterium
GCATTTGAACTGCTTTTTAATTTCAGCCATTATCTTCGTAAAAAAGGATTACAGGACAAGATCGAATTAAACTTTTTTGCTCCCATGAAAGAACCGGGACGCCGTATGGGCGAAAAGCCATACAAAAAAATGGATCTGTTTTTTAACCATTACAAAATAAAAAAACATATCGGGACCGGTATTCGAGGATTTGAAGAAAAAGCAGTGGTTTTTACTGACAATACCAGGCTGGAGAGCGATTTAACCGTTTTTATTCCCGCGGGCGACGGGCATGAAGTAATCAAACAATCGGATTTACCGGTGAATGAAGCAGGTTTTGTAAAAATCAACGAACTGTGCCGGGTAAAAGGTTTGGAAAATGTGTATGCCATAGGCGACATTGCCGAATTAGGCGGTCCGAAATGGGCGGCCAAACAGGGACATATTGCCGAAGTAATGGCAGATGTGGCCACCTATAATTTCCACAACAAAATGACCGGGAAATCAAAAAGAAAGAGCTATTGGGAACAGTTACACATTGTTTGCCTGATGGATTCGGGAGATGGCGGTGCTTTTATCGTCCGTAACCGCAAACGCGATTTTATTATCCCTTTACCCGTTTTAGGACACTGGATGAAAAAAGGATGGGGTTTTTATTATAAAAACTCGAAATTGAAAAATATACCGCGTTTTCCGGGTATGTAATACAGATTGTACATCAAAATGTCGCATATCCTCGCTCCGCTCAATCTGCTCGTTTTGCTGTAATATCGGCATTAACCATTATAAATTTCAAAATTCCTGTTGGTAACTTTGAAATACCATTAGTATAATAACCAGAGCACAATGACAACGCGTAGGGAAATGGGAATTTAGGGCGAAGTTTGCCCGGCCAACTGGAAACCCGGCGACGAAGCCATGGAAGCCACCCACGAAGGGGTTGCCCAGTATTTGAGCCACCACTAAGATTTCTTGCGGCCTGGTTGCAGGCCTAAAAAAAGCTGCCTTTGAAAAAGGGCAGCTTTTTTTATGGATTTTTTCGGGCGGGGACGGCTGATATGACGTTAAGATTGCTTCTTCCTCGTACCTCGTCATCGCAATGACGATACTATCATAATCAGTTTCAGGCGTCCACGCCTGAAGTGTTTATAATATCATTCCAAACAACCGCACAAACGATTTCGGGCGTGGATGCCCGACGCTGTATAGTCCAAGGAGGGGCGGACGCCCGAAGCGGTATAATACAAGGACGGTACAAGCGTATGCTTACCGGGATAAGATGGCACAAGCGGACGCTTGCGCCAGATGTATGGATATGGGATGCCCGTAGCGGTTCGAATATGAAAAAACAATGGGTATAAAAACGGTCAACGCTATTCAGGCATTAACAACTTCTGACTTCTGACTTCTGACTTCTGACTTCAGACTTCGGACTTCCATCCCCCAACTTTCCTATCTTTGCCGACGTATGGAAACGCAAAAACCTAAACCCGGCCCGTTGCTGGCCACCGTAAAAACGCCGGATGACCTGAAAAAACTCGGAGAGGAACAACTGCCGCTGCTGGCAGAAGAGTTGCGCAATTTTATTCTGGATGTCGTTTCAGTGCATCCCGGCCATTTGGGTTCCAGCCTCGGCGTGGTGGAGCTTTCCATTGCCCTGCATTATGTTTTCAACACGCCTTACGATCGCCTCATCTGGGATGTGGGCCATCAGGCTTACGCGCACAAAATCCTCACCGGCCGACGCGATGTTTTTCACACCAACCGGCAACAGAAAGGTATCAGCGGGTTCCCTTCACGCAGCGAAAGCAAATACGATACTTTTGGTACGGGGCATGCTTCCACTTCCATTTCAGCAGCCCTCGGAATGGCTATGGCCTCCGCATTGGATGGTGAAAAAGCACGCCATCACATTGCCGTTATCGGTGATGGCGCCATGACGGGCGGGATGGCCCTCGAAGGGCTGAACAATGCCGGGGCTTCCCATGCCAACCTGCTCATTATCCTGAACGACAACGGCATTGCGATTGACAAAAATACCGGCGCCATCAAAGATTACCTTGCCGGAATTTCCGGGAAAAACTGGAAGAAAAACCCGTCCGAAAACAAAAACAAGGAAGCTTTCCTTCGCCGCAGCAACCTTTTCGAGGCGTTTCATTTCCGTTATTTCGGCCCCATTGACGGCAATAATATCCCGCAACTGCTTTCCGCTTTACGCGAAATAAAAAAGATAGAAGGCCCCAAGCTGTTACACATCATCACCACCAAAGGCAAAGGGTTTCGGGAAGCCGAAAAAAAACAAACCCTTTTTCATGCACCGGGCCGCTTCGACCGGAAAACGGGCGCACTCATTGCCGAAGACCCCGAAGACCGTATCACTTATCAGGAAGTTTACGGCCGTACGTTGTTGGAACTGGCACAGCAAAATGAAAAGGTCGTGGCTATTACCCCGGCCATGCCTTCGGGTTCGGCGCTGGGATTTATGCAGAAAACTTTCCCCGAAAGGGTTTTCGATGTGGGCATTGCCGAGCAACACGCTGTAACTTTCTCAGCAGGGCTGGCCGCGGCAGGTTACACACCTTTTTGTACTATCTATTCCACTTTTTTGCAACGCGCTTATGATCAGGTGATTCACGATGTGGCATTACAACGTTTACCGGTTGTATTTGGAATTGACCGTGCCGGTTTAGTAGGTGCTGATGGCCCAACTCATCACGGTGTTTTCGATCTGGCTTTTCTGAACAGCATTCCCAACATGGTGGTATCTGCCCCCATGAACGAAACAGAACTCCGGCAGATGATGTTCACTGCATCGCAATACAAACAAGGGCCTTTTGCCATTCGTTATCCGCGCGGTTACGGATTTATGAAAGCATCGCAATGGCAACAGCCTTTTGAAAAGCTGGAGATTGGAAAAGGAAAAATGCTGAAAGCAGGCGAAAAAGTAGCTTTGGTGTGCCTGGGTCAACCGGGCAACTTTGCTCTGGAAGCGGCACGGCAGCTGGAAAAGGAAAATATCTTCCCGGCGGTTTTCGATCTGCGGTTTTTAAAACCCTGGGATGAAACGTTGCTGCACCACATTTTCATAAAATACAACCGTATCATTACTTTGGAAGATGGTGTTGTCCGCGGCGGACTGGGAACCAGTCTGGCGGCTTTTGCATCGTTGCACGGATACCACAATAAAATCGAAAACCTCGGTATTCCCGATAAATTTATTGAACACGGCAGCAAATCACAACTTTATAAAATTTGTAACCTCGACGTGGAGAGCATAAAATATGCTGTGAGAAACCTGATTCTGCCCTAAGAAATTTCAGGAAAGACTTACAGTATGCGCTTCCACATCAATGTGTGTGGCATCTTTAACATTATCCGTTACAGGACATCTACGCTCTGTTTCTGAAAGCCAGTGGTTAATTTGTTGCTGTGTTACCCCAACAAATTCTGCATCTATTTTAACGCGGATATCCTGAAAACCAGATCGCTCTTTTACGGGACTTCCAAGAAAAACCGCAGGATTCATTTTACCGTTTATGGTGATATGCATTCCTTTCAATGTCAGCCCCTGCTGGCGGGCCACTTCGTGTCCGGTTATGTTTAGACAGCCGGCCAGCGCCATAAGCAGCACCTGCAACGGCGCAGGACCTTCATCCGTTCCCCCCATCATAACGGGCTCATCAATGGTCAGGCTGAACTTTCCCGAACGGATATTCATTTTGGCTGGGCTTTCACTAAAGCCCTCTACACCAATTTCTATTAATTGTTTTTTTTGTTTTATCATTGTCATAAATCTATTTTTTCCAAATTGGACGCAAAAGTAGATATTTTCTTACATCCAGCAAAATAAACGTTAATATCTTCACACTAAAATTAATTTGGTGTTAGCTACTTTGTCCGGATCGATTTTGCCATTTAAGTAATTGTTTATTATTTTTGTACTTCTTTTTAAATATTAAAAAACAACAATATGGAAAATTTAAGCACACATGCTTCCGAGATTATTAAAATGCTTTCGGGTTATGTTACGGAATACGGTTTAAGACTTCTTGGAGCCATTGTGGTACTCATTATCGGACTTTGGATTATTAAAATACTTGTGAAAAGCAGTCAGCGGCTTATGATAAAGGGACAAATCGATGTGTCGCTGAGTTCTTTCCTGAAAAGTTTAATAGATATCCTATTAAAAGTACTGTTGATTATCAGTGTCATGGGGATGATGGGCATTCAAATGACCTCCTTTATTGCTCTTCTGGGTGCTGCCGGTCTGGCAGTTGGCATGGCCCTTTCGGGAACTTTACAGAATTTTGCAGGCGGCGTTATGATCCTTATTTTTAAGCCGTTCAAAATAGATGATTTCATTACCGCACAGGGCTATTCGGGTGTTGTAAAAGAAATCAGAATTTTTGTTACCGTGTTGACAACACCTGACAACAAAACCATTTTTATCCCAAACGGGCCGCTGTCCAATGGTTCGTTAACAAATTTCAGCACACAATCCCAGCGAAGGGTGAACTGGAGTTTTGGTATTGCTTACGGAGATGATTTCGACACTGCGAAAAAAATGCTTTTTGACATGATAAAAGAGGACAAACGCATTCTCTCTAACCCGGAACCGTTTGTTGCTCTGGGCGAACTGGCCGATAGCTCGGTAAACATTACCGTGAGAGCCTGGGTAAATGCTACCGATTACTGGGGCGTTTATTTTGATATGAACGAGAATTTCTACAAAAACGCCAGTAAATTTAACCTGAGCATTCCTTTCCCACAAATGGATGTTCACATGGATAAAGCATAGTATGTAGAAATAATTTATATTTCATATTACTAAAATTATTTTGAGAAAAGATTGGTCTCTTATCCCTGCTCTTATTGCATTCGGGCTGATTTTATTAAAATAATATCTTATCATCATTTTTCTACACTTAAAACTGTGCCAAAAAAATATTTTTTTCATATTTGTGTCAATTTTCCGGGCTAAGCGATTAATTTACTGTCTTTTATTTTTTTATTCACGATGCTGTGTTAATAAATTTTCATCGGGACATGTGCATTTGTATTGTACATTGCACAAGTTTCGTAAAACCTCCGAATAGAGGTTAATGACTTATTTTTTAGAAAGTTATAATATTTTAACATCAGCATTGTTACGACTATGGAAAGCGATTTACTCTTTAAGTTTGATAATGGAATGGAGGAAAATTCTTCATTAAAAACAGAAAAAAACGAACAGGAAAAAGGGTTTTATGACAAGGTGCTTGAAGAGAGAAAAAAGAATGAAAAAGAAAGTGAAAGAAAGTTGAATATGACCGTAGCCAAATTAAATTTGAAAAGTTCTGGTACAGCAGAAAATATAGCACAGGAACATCCGGAAGATCCCAAAACACCTTATTCTTCTGAAGAGGTTTTGGAAGAAGCTACCAAATATTTCGAAGGAGACAACCTTGCTGCCGGAGTGTGGGCTAACAAGTATGCCCTGAAAGATAGTGCAGGAAATATTTACGAGAAGACTCCCGACCAAATGCACAGGCGTATTGCACACGAAATTGCACGCATTGAGCAAAAATATCCCAACCCTTTATCGGAAGAAGATATTTATGAAGTACTCCGCAAATTTAAATACATTATTCCGGCAGGAAGCCCCATGGCAGGAATTGGAAACAAACACCAGGTATCTTCTCTGTCAAATTGCTTTGTCATCGGTAATGATGGAGACTCTGACTCCTATGGCGGCATTATGAAAATAGATCAGGAGCAGGTTCAACTTATGAAACGCCGTGGAGGTGTCGGACATGATTTGACGCACATTCGTCCCAAAGGAAGTCCGGTAAAAAATACAGCTCTTACCTCTACCGGGGTCGTCCCGTTTATGGAACGCTATTCCAACTCCACCCGTGAAGTAGCACAAGATGGCCGGCGCGGTGCGCTCATGTTAAGTATCGGTATAAAGCATCCAGATGCAGAAAGTTTTATAGATGCCAAGCTGGAGCAGGGAAAAATTACCGGGGCCAACATCTCTGTAAAGCTCGATGATGGATTTATGCAGGCCGTTAAAGAAGATGCATCTTATGTTCAGCAATACCCCATAAACGCCAAAGAACCCAAATACAAAAAAGAAATTAACGCCCGTAACCTTTGGCAAAAAATTGTACATAATGCGTGGGCTTCGGCTGAACCGGGAATCCTTTTCTGGGATACCGTTATCCGTGAGTCTATTCCCGATTGCTATGCCGACAAAGGTTTCCGGACGGTTTCAACCAATCCCTGTGGCGAAATTCCGCTTTGTCCTTACGATTCCTGCCGCCTGCTAGCCATAAATTTATACAGCTATGTGGAAAATCCATTCACAGACAAAGCTTATTTCAATGGCGATTTGTTTAGTAAACATGTGCATATTGCACACCGTATGATGGATGATATCGTGGATCTCGAAGTGGAAAAAGTAGATGCTATCCTTGCTAAGATCGATGCAGATCCTGAGTCGGAAGAAATAAAATTTACCGAACGCCGCTTGTGGGAAAAGATACGTGAAAAATCGTTACTGGGTCGTCGTACCGGTATTGGCATCACCGCAGAAGGAGATATGCTTGCTGCACTTAATTTCCGGTACGGATCGGATAATGCCATTAATTTCTCTGTAGAAGTTCATCGTCTTTTGGCACTGGAAGTTTATGCCAGCTCCATAGACCTTGCAGAACAACGGGGAAGTTTTCCTATTTATGAAACAGAACGTGAGATTAATAATCCTTTCATTAACCGCATCAAAGAAAATGCACCTCATCTGTACGAAAAAATGAAACGGGTGGGCCGCCGCAATATCTCCATGTTGACTATTGCCCCCACAGGAAGCGTAAGTATTTGTACCCAAACAACTTCGGGGATTGAACCCGTTTTTATGGTTTCGTATAAACGTCGGCGTAAGGTAAATCCAAATGACCAGAACGTAACGGTTAGCTTTGTAGATGAGGTGGGCGATACATGGGAAGAGTTTAATGTATTTCATCCTAAATTTGAAGTGTGGCTGCAAGTACATGGTTACAACGTGGAAGAAGTAAAAGGCCTTTCGGAGGAAAAGCTTCAGGAAATCATTAAAAAATCACCGTATTACAAAGCAACCTCTGCTGATATCGACTGGGTAAGCAAAGTAAAAATGCAAGGTAGAATACAAAAATGGGTTGACCACTCCATAAGCGTTACGGTAAATATCCCGGAAAACATTCCGGAAGAAATGGTGGGCGATATTTATATGACTGCCTGGGAAAGTGGATGTAAAGGGATGACCATTTACCGTGATGGCTCTCGTGCAGGAGTACTTGTCAGTAACGAAGAGAAGAAAGAAAATGTTTTCAGGGAAACCAGCGCTCCTCCGCGACCAAAAATTCTGGAAGCCGAAGTACTGCGCTTTCAAAATAATTATGAAAAATGGATTGCCGTGGTAGGTATTCTGGATGGCAGACCTTATGAAATTTTTACCGGTAAAGCGGATGACTTTTACCTGCCACCGGCTATTGAAAAAGGTTGGGTTATTAAAAGCAAAAGAAAAGGAGAACACTCCCGCTATGACTTTCAGTTTGCTGATAAGCAGGGCTACAAAACCACCATCGAAGGGCTATCGCGCTCTTTTGACAGAACTTACTGGAATTACGCCCGGCTTATTTCCGGCCTCCTGCGTCATGGCATGCCCCTGGCCTATGTTGTTGACCTTGTGGGTAACCTTAACGTGGAAGAAGACAATATAAACACCTGGAAAAATGGTGTGGTCAGAGCGCTAAAACGTTATTTGCAGGATGGGGAAAAAGCGGTGGACAAAATATGTCCGGAATGTGGTGAGGATGCTCTTATTTATCAGGATGGTTGCCTTGTTTGCAGTGCCTGCGGATACTCCAAATGCGGCTGATGTACAAAACTGATTTATTAAAACAGAAACGCCCGGTGATCCTTTTTGGATACCGGGCGTTTTTGTTTCAGTTAAACACATGTAACATGTTCCCATCGTAAAGCGCATGATATTGGATAAGCGGATACTTTCCTGTTCCTTTAAACAAGGAACCATCCAATAGCTGATAAGTATTTCCGGTACATTCATCTTTTACAAAAGGGTAATAATTTCCTACCACAAGCTGTGTGCATTTACCACTATTGCAGCATTTGTCCGGGTTGTTGGGAGGAAGCCTGTCGTAAGCTTTAAACTCCGTTTGACTTTCACGATAAATAATTACACCACGTGATCCCGGACCGATATAAGCACCCTGATCGCCATTGGCAACATAAATCCATCCTCCCACAGTATTCAAACCCTGATAAAAAGTAGAATTCGGATCAATATCGATGCGAATTATTGCCAATGGGTTGTTAGGATTAATGTTTGTCTTGTTACATGAACCCATAACAACCACCATCAAAATGGCTGTAAATAATAATAAGTGATTTATTTTCCTCATTGCGCTAACATGATAACGAAAAAAGAAGAATTTCCGTATAGCATATTTTTAATCATCATCGTCGTCAGGGGCAGCTTTTTCATTTACAAAAGCACTGTGTACCGGTGCCGGAACAACAGCATCCGCTCCTTTTACAGCTTTCCAGATAATTTTATTGTATAAACCATCGGGAATGGCATCTTCGCGCGAAAAGTTTAATTTCATCGACAGTTTGGCACCATAAGAGTGCCATGTGTTCTTTGCATTCATATTTACTGTAGGCTTCATCACAACATAGCTGTTCAAATCGGCAGAATCAGTAATTGAGTGTAATATGGGATGTGCAGCCAGATCATATTGCGTCATGGGGGGAAGTCCCAAAATAAGCTCCATGGTTTTCAACACCCCTGAAGTAGAATACATGGTATGATCCACAAAATGTCTTTTCACATAAGGACCGATAACAAGTAAGACCGACCGGTGAGCATCCACATGGTCGGGCCCATTTTGTGCATCGTCTTCCAGAACAAATATAATACTGCTTTTCCAAATGCTGCTGTGTGAAATTTTATCCACTATCAGCCCCAGGGCATAATCGTTACGTGCCACATAAGCTATGGGTGTGTAACTTCCCGGACGGGTGCCACGGCAATGGTCGTTGGGTAACCGCATCAGGTTAAAAGCGGGAACTTTATGAATAGCCATCAAACTGTCAAAATCATGTGACCATATTTTGTAACGTGTTAAATCGGGGAAAGACAGATTAAAACCAGGGAATGCATCACAGGTATAAGGCACCAAAATGGAATCGTTTGGACGGAAAGGCCCCTTCAGTGCATGGCTAAAATGCATAAACTCACCATAGTTCCGGAAAGTTTTTCCGTGCGAAAGCACATCGTTCCAGATATATCCCGAAGAAGGTGCCGCGGCTGGAACTCCGCCTTCAAAATCGTAACTCGCTCCCCGATGGCCATAATTTACAGGCCACAACTTCTCCACATAATCCGAGGCATAAGCAGCTGTTGACCAGTTATGGCCATCGGCGCTAACCTCTGCATCGGCATAAAAATTATCGTATAACGTATAGGTTGCTGCCAGTTTGTGTGCATTTGGTGTAATTTTCCGGCCAAACAAACACAATGAGGGATCGCCGTTTCCTTCGGCCATATCACCCAAAACCTGGTCGTATGTCCGGTTTTCACGAATAATATAAAAGACATGTTTTATTTGCCGGCTTCCAACACCATTGGGTTTTTTAGGAATAACAGACTGATTGCTTTCCTCTTTTACTTTTTTGATAAAAGGGGTGTTGTCATAAACGTCTTTACTCATTTTAGCTAACGCTTTACTTTGTGGAAACCTGAAGGCCGAAAGTGTCCCCATAAACATGGTTCCCGTGTAGTTTTCCATCCAGTTTTTAGACTTTCTTTTTGTTGGAACAGGACCATCAGGATTGGCCCGTGAAGAGATTCCCTTACCATTGGCAACCACAATCATTCCGGATCTTAAATACTGTACGGCAGTGGGGTACCATCCCACCGGGATAAAACCAAGATTTCTGGCATGCCCGGGTTTTTCCACATTGAAAACGGCAAGATAGTTATTGTCGGCATTGGCAATGAGCAGTTTATCGCCATCCGGAGACAAAGCCAACGCATCGGGTGTGCTTCCGTAAGGCATGTTGGCAATAAGCGATGTCTGTATTGTTTCGCTCACTTTATTATTCTTCAAATCGATGATAGTGGCACTGTTATTATTGGCATTTGCCACAAAAAGACGTTTATCATTAGGACTGATAACCAAATCGTTGGGATGGTCACCTGTTTTATAACGATGGGTAATAGTGTAGGTGTTTAAGTTTACTTCTGCCACCATGGCTTTTCCCCAAATGGAAACAAAAGCATTGGTCTGGGCATGGTTGGTTTTGATGTCATAACATTTGCCGGGCATTTCAACTTTTTTTACCACTTTGCCGCTTCTCAAATCCACCACATACAGCATGTTGCTTTTTTGTGAAACCGCCAATAGCTGATGCTTTTTGTTGTTCAAAGCCAATCCTGTAAGCGAAATATGACCTTTTGGGAATTTCTTTCCGATAACCAATGTATCGGCAGGGGTAAGATGCCCTTTCTTGAAGTGGAAAACATAAACCACATTGTTATTACCACCCGAAACATATAATCGTTTATCTTTTGGCCCGAAAACAAGACCAACCCATGTATTGCTGACTACGTAACGTTGAACTTCCTTCATTGTTTTTAAATCTACAACCGAAAGGGAATTTATTCCCATTCCACTGTTTGAAGTAATGGCATACTGTTGATTTTTGGTTACCACCATGTTCAGTGGTAATTCGCCAATAGGAACCTGCTTCCCGACAGGTGTCAACCGCCAGCCATTGGGCAGAAGTGTATAGTTTTTATATTTGCCAGGAAGTTCTACATGGCTTTTCTTGCTTTGCGCCTGTGTTACGCCGGGTATTGAAAGAAGCAATATCATCAGCCACAGCATCCCTTTATTTACTAAAGTCTTTTCCATTTTCCCTTTTTAAATTTTGAATAAAGTTAGAAGAGCAAAATTACAAAAAATACTGCCGGATGATCCGGATGACTTTAGCCGGGCTCAAAATAGACATCATCCGCTGCTTACTCAGGGGATTTCTTACTTTTGTATTAACCAATGTCAAGAAAAAAACGCATATTGATTTGTCCTATGGACTGGGGGCTGGGCCATGCCACAAGGATTGTTCCTGTTATCCGGCTGTTGCAACAGGCTGGCGCCGAAACCATTTTGGGAGCAGATAACAAACCATTGGTTTTTCTGCGGCAACAATTTCCGGATGCCGAATGGATCAGGATTCCCGGTTTTCAACCTGAGTACCATAAAAAAGGTTCCCTTTCGATAAAAATGGCGCTTACCATCCCGAAAATGCTGTCAGAAGCTGAAAAAGCACATAAACTGCTGGAACAGATTATTGAAAAACATCATATCGATGCTGTTATTTCAGATAACCGTTACGAACTGTGGTCCACGAAAGTACCCACCGTTTTTATGACCCATCAATTGAATATCCTTTTGCCCCACATTCTTGCTGCCGGCAGGCCTGTTGTCAGAAAAATTATCAACAGCTTCATTGAAAAACACAACGAGCTGTGGATTCCGGACTTTGAAAATGAGCCTAATCTCTCAGGAGAACTTTCCCACCTTAAAAAAATGCCTCTGGAAAACAGTTTCTTTATCGGACCGCTGAGCCGTTTTGAGGGGGCAAAAAAACTCCGGGATAAAACCGGGGGAAGAAACTTAGATGTTTTATGTCTGCTTTCGGGACCCGAACCTCAACGTTCCATTTTTGAAGAAGTCCTTATAAATCAATTAGTGGAGAGTCAATTAAAGTCGGTTCTGCTTTCGGGAAAACCGGATGAAAAGAAAAAAAGAACTTTGGGAAATCTGGAAATACGTTCTCATGCCCGGGATGAAGAAATGCTAAAGC
>WFNG01000135.1 GCA_015488735.1 Bacteroidales bacterium
AGATGCCCCCACACAATGGCTCCGGTGGCGATACCAAGATTTATCATGGCAAAAGTCAGCCCGGCACGTGCGGTAGTTTTGGCAAGCAGTGGCAACGACACGATGCCAATGCCCCACACTACCCCGTTTACAATACTGAAAGGCAGGGATAAATAGTAGAAGTTTGGCTTTTTCATCGATGGTTGTTTTTCGTCCGGCATTTTTTATTTTTGTAAAGTTAATGTTTTTGGAAAAACAAATTCTGGAAAAGCAGGGATGCTTATTTTAAAACAGCCAGTGCAGCTTCATAATCAGGCTCGTCCACAATTTCCGGAATCTGTTGGGTGTAAATTACAGTCCCTTTTTCATCGAGGATAACCACTGCCCGCGATTCCAAACCGGCCAAAGGGCCATCGACAATTTCTACCTGATAATTTTCTCCGAAGTTCCCATTTCTGAAATCGGATAATGTTTCCACGTTATTTAGTCCTTCTGCACCGCAGAACCTGGCCTGTGCAAAAGGAAGGTCTTTGGAAATACACAAGACTACGGTGTTTTTCAAGCTGGAAGCATCGGCATTAAAATGTCTTACTGATGCGGCACAAGTTGGCGTGTCGAGGCTGGGGAATATGTTCAGCACAACATTTTTTCCTTTATAATCTGCTAATTTAGCTTCACTCAGGTCGTTCTTTACCAATGTAAATTCAGGTGCTTTTGTTCCTTTTTCGGGAAGATTTCCCCGTGTATGAATGGGATTTCCCTGTAATGTAATTTCTGCCATTTTTTTGATTTTTATGGTTGAATTATTTACAAAGGTACGGCTAAAATCCAAAGCAGAGATGTAATAAAGCTTAAAAAGAAACATTCATCATTCCTCATCCAAAAACAAATCACAGGCGATGCCATCGGCAAATAGTTTGCCTGAGTCAGTCAGGACATAAGTATTGTTGCCTTTTTGCACAACCTTTTTTTGTTCCAGATATTTTCTGACGTTTTTGAGAAACCAGGCTTCATATTTGGCATTAAAACTATGACGGATATGTTCTGTGCTACACCCCCATGAAGTACGTAACGATGTTAAAATATATTCGTTAAAACGTTGTTGTTCAGAAAGTATTTCTTTTTCAAGTACAATAGCTTCTGTGGTTTCAGCCCCTATGTATTTTTTCAAATTCTTCACATTCCACTGACGTGAAAAGCCGTTAAACGAATGTGCCGAAGGTCCCAACCCCAGGTAATACCCGCCAAGCCAGTAGGTTGAATTGTGTTTGGCGTAAAAACCGGGCAAAGCAAAATTGGAGATTTCATATTGTTCAAAACCGTGTTGCCGGGTTTTTTCCATCAGGATTTCAAAATCCCGGACGCTTTGGTTTTCGCTTGTATTTTTCAGTTTATGTTTTTTGATAAGTATCTCCAGAGCTGTCTGGGGTTCCACTGTCAATGCGTACGATGATAAATGTGGTATGTCGTAATCGAAAAACAGGGCGAGGTTCTTTTTCCATTTTTCTTCTGTCAGTGTCGGGATGCCGTAAATCAGGTCGATGGTCATGTTGTCGAAGCCTGTTTGCTTAGCTGTCTCGATGGCTTTCCGGGCATGGTTTCCATCATGAACGCGATGCAGGTATTCCAGGTCATCATCAAAAAAACTTTGTACACCAATACTCAGCCGGTTTACATTTGTGTTTTGTTTCAAAGCTTTAAGATAACGGGGGGAAAGGTCGTCGGGGTTGGCTTCAAGAGTTATTTCGGCCTGGCTGTCCAGGTCAAAAAGCGTTTCGACCTCACGAATAATCCTGTTAATTTCCCCTGTGCTTAAAAGGGAAGGGGTGCCGCCTCCAAAATAGATTGTATTGATGTGTTTATCTGGAAGATAATTTTCGCGTAAGCGCATCTCTTTTAATAAAGCGCTCACAAAAACATCGCGGTATTTTAGTGATGCCAGAGAGTAAAAGTTGCAATAATGGCACTTTTGTTTGCAAAACGGAATGTGCAGATAGATGCCTGACATAAGTTTTTGATACGTTATTTTTTCAGAATAATACGAAAGGTAGTTCCTTTGGAAGATGAGCTTTTGACATAAATTTTCCCTTTGTGATATTCCTGAATAATGCGTTTGGCCAATGACAATCCCAGCCCCCAGCCACGTTTTTTGCTGGTATAGCCCGGGTTAAACACTGATTTTTGTTCGGTAAGGGCAATTCCTTTTCCTGTATCAATCACATCTACCACTACCTGTTTGTTTTCTTCCTGCATATCGATGGTAATGTTTCCTTTGCCGTTCATGGCATCGATGGCATTTTTGCAAAGATTTTCCAGTACCCAGCTGAAAAGAGAAGCGTTAACGGGTAAGATAATTTCTTTTTGCCGTGGAAACAGGATGTTGTATTGTACTTTGTGAGGTGAACGCGGCTTGAGGTAAGTTACGGTATCATAAATAATTTTGGTCAGGTTGTCCTCGTCAAGGCTGGGTGTAGATCCGATTTTTGAGAACCTTTCTGTAATAATTTCAAGCCGTTTTACATCTTTTGTAATTTCTTCTGCTGCCTGTTTGGCATTGTTTTCATCCATTTTAATCAGTTCCACCCAGGCTAAAATAGAGGATAACGGCGTCCCTATCTGATGGGCGGTTTCTTTGGCCATTCCTGCCCACACCCGGTTTTGTTCCGATTTTCGGGAAGCACTAAAAAGCATATAAGCTATGAAAAGAAAAAAGCCGATAACCAAAATCTGCGCCACCGGGAACCATTTCATTTTTGTCAGCAGGTTGGAGTTTTTATAAAAAATGAATGCTTTTCCCTGTTCTGAAAAGTTAATTTCAATGGGCTTATTCTGGTTTTTCATCTCCCGAAGCATTTTGTTGGCATAAGCGGGGTTGCTCATGCGTATATCGTTCAGGTTTCCAAATTGCAGAATATTGGTTTGTGTGCTGTCGGTAACAATAACGGGAACATTAGATGAGTTGGAAATAATTTCCGACATAAAAACCGATATATAATCGTTTAGTACATTTTGTAACTGATTAAAAACCAGTGAATTTCTGTAATATAACCGGGTTCCCGTATGGGGGATGGAAATGGGTGGATAAATTGAAAATTTTTCTTTTAGATTTCCCCTGAGGTAGAGAGATGTGCTGTCGGGCCGGGGATATAGATTTCTGGAAAAGATAATCTTTCCTTTGTTGTTGGTAATGATAACCGGAATATCCTGGTTGCGGTTGATAATTTTCAG
>WFNG01000136.1 GCA_015488735.1 Bacteroidales bacterium
CAGTCTGGTAGAGAATATAGAAGTTTATCCCAATCCGGGCGATGGTCGTCTGAATATTACACTGAACAATGTTTTCAAAGGCAATGTTACGGTTCGTATTATGGATATTACAGGACGGCAGGTTTACAGGCACGTTTTCAATAACGTTATGAACCAAAAGTTACCTGTTGATATTAGCAATGAACCTTCCAACCTGTATTTCATTACAATTAGTGATGCACACAATACGGTTGTGAAGAAATTTATGAAACGATAAAAATTATCGTTATTAGAAAAAAGGCCTTCCATTTGGAAGGCCTTTTTTATTGAAGTTGTCGGCTGACCCAGTCATTTGTTTGAGCAAAAAGCTGCTGAGGCAGCAGGCTGCGCCAGGGCAATTCATCAAATTCCCCACCAAAAATGAGATATTGGTCAATGTTTGACTCTTTGAATTCTTCTTTTACATGTTGACGGAAATTGATCCCGATAATCCAGCCATCGTCCAGATTATCAAACCACTCTGCAAAATAATCATCCGTATCGGAATGGAAATCCAGCACATTCTCGCCAATCAGGATAAAATATTTGATGCCCTGTTCCAAAAGTTCTTCAATAACATTTCTGTACAGATACATCACATCGTTATACAACACATCATTCCATTCACCAAACAGCTCAATAACAGCATATTGTTGTTCATATTGCACAAACAATAATTTCAGATAAAGCGTTTGGGAACCAAAATAATCCCATTGCGGATGGATATAATGGTCATAAATAACGTGTTCAAAATAAATTTCGCTGTTTTGCCGTCCAAAAAACGGAGAACGCTCATCTTCGGATGCGATATACAGTTCGCGCCAGTTATAGAAGGGTTCGAGGTTATGCATGACAGGGGCGTAGTCAGGTTAAATAGATTTGGAAAGTAAATAGCCGCCAATGGCAAGTGATATACCAAAAAGGTTGGTTACAAGGAAATAGGACACCATATAAATATAATCTCCATTTTTTATCAGGCTGAAATTGTCAAAGGCAAAAGTGGAAAAAGTAGTGAAACTTCCGAGAATCCCCACAAAAATAAGCAGCCGCATACCCGGTGATACATAAATACGGCCAAAATAGCCCCACAGAAAGCCAATAACAAGCGAGCCAACGAGGTTCACTGTAAGGGTTGCCCACGGGAAATCACTGTGGAATCTGGTCTCAATGAGCTCATAAATCAGGAATCGCAGTACAGCGCCTATGCTGCCGCCGAAAGCTACAGCGAGGAGTTTAATTATCATTTATAAAGCAAATTTCAGGTTGTCAATTTCTTTTAAAAGTTCATACAGGCGGTTCATGGTTTCCCGGTCGTTCAGTGTTACACTGTATGTAAAACTCATATAGGAACCTTTGCTGCTTTGGCTTCTGTTTAGATAAGTATAGTCTATTTTCAATTCTTCAAACACATTTGTCAGACGCTTTCTGTTTTCCATGTCGCTATGTGAGGTGGCCATGACAGCTTTCAGGCCGTAGGTTACCGGAAACTGTAATTCCTCGTTGTTCATCCGTATGGGGGCAGTTCCTGCTGTTTTCTTTTTCCGTTGCGTATCGTCAGCCATCCTGATTTGCGTTCTTAAAAAATTTTGGCAAAAATAACAGCATTTCTCAAACAAAAACCAATCCTTTAAAAAATATCTGGATATTGCTGTGGATCATATTGATGCATCATATCGTAGGTAACTTCAAACACATCTTCAGCATTGGGATTGGAGAAGTAATCACCGTCGGTTCCATAAGCCGCACGATGCGCCCGGGCAGTGATGGTGCGGGGTTTCATATCCAGAAAATAAAAGCCCCGCTGCTCTTCAATCACCTTTTGCATCATGTAAGAAGTGGCGCCGCCGGGGACATCCTCATCGAAGAAAATAATTTTGTTGGTCTTTTTCAATGAATTCAAAATAACACCCTGCTTGTCAAAAGGAATAAGTGTTTGTACGTCGATTAGCTCCACATCAACACCAAATTCATCCAGCTGTTTTACGGCATCTATTGCAATACGCACATCGGAGCCGTAAGTTACGAGCGTTACATCATTGCCTTTTCTCAAAATTTCCGGGACACCGGGTGCAATACAGTATTCACCAATGTTTGAAGGTCGTTTTTCGCGTAAGCGATATCCGTTTAAAGGTTCGATAATCAGCACCGGCTGATCAGAAGCAAGATAAGTATTGTAAAAACCCGCCGCCTGTGTCATGTTACGCGGAACGACTACGTGAATACCCCGAATGGAGTTTATCACCATACTCAGCGGAGAGCCGGCGTGCCAAATACCTTCGAGCCGATGGCCACGGGTACTGATAATCATAGGCGCTTTCTGTCCGCCACGGGTACGGTAATGGGTGGTTGCTATGTCGTCACTCATAACCTGCAGGGCATACAGGATATAATCGAAATATTGTATCTCGGCAATGGGGCGTAATCCTCGAAGTGCCATTCCAAGTCCCTGGCCAATGATGCTGGTTTCGCGGATGCCTGTATCGAAAATTCTGTTTTTACCGTATTTCTCCTGTAAACCTTCGTAAGTTTGGTTGACACCGCCAATCCTGCCCACATCCTCGCCAAAGGCCACCACCAGAGGATTATGGGCGAAGATATAATCAAAATTGTCACGCAGGATTTCCCTTCCCGGAACATACTCTCTTTTGTCGAATACCGCGGCAACAGGCGCAACTTTCTCAGCAGCCTGTTCTGATTCGCTGTACAAATGGGAGCTGTATCGCTTGCGGCTGTCGGCCAGCTCCTTAACTAACCATTCGCGAATAGAAGTTTTTAATTGAATATTGTCAACAGTACAGTCGCACAGATGGCGGATAGTTTGACGAGCAGCACTGTATATATCTTTCCGGATGGGTTCGCCTGTGCGTTTTAGCTCATCGCGAATTGCTTCTATGGTCTTCTTTTTGGAGCATGGACAATCGTGATCCAAAAGTTTTAGCAATTCGTCTCTTTTTCGCTTTAACGGCTGGCTGTAATTTTTCCATGCGTTTTTTCGGGCTGTTTTGGCACGAACCTGAGCCTGCTTTTCAATATCATTTAATTCAGCCGTGTTGGCTATTTCATTATCCAATATCCATTGCCGCATATTGGAGATACCATCCCGGTTTTGTTCGTCAGCAAGCTGCTCCTGCGTTTTATAACGTTCATGCGAACCGGATGTAGAGTGTCCCTGAGGTTGGGTACACCCGGTAATGTGAAAAAATACCGGCACTTGTTCTTTGCGGCAGAGAGCAATTCCTTTGCGGTATGTTTCCATTAGCACGGGATAATCAAAACAGGGCGCTTTGAAAATAACCATGCCATTCGTATCTTTTTCTTTTTGAAAACCAGCCAGAATTTCGGAAATGTTGCCTTTGGTGGTTTGCAGTGTGTTGGGAACCGAAATACCCCATTGATCATCCCAAATGGAAATGGCCATAGGAACCTGTAACACACCGGCTGCATTGATAACTTCAAAAAAATGGCCTTCCGAAGTGGAAGCATCACCAATGGTTCCGAAAGCCACTTCACGACCTTTATTACTGAATTTGGTTTGTTTTTGAAATGATTTTTCGTTTTTGAAAAGTTTGGAAGCCAGCG
>WFNG01000137.1 GCA_015488735.1 Bacteroidales bacterium
CGAAACAGGTATTCCTAAAGAATTTTTACAGCGTTCTTAAGGTGTTGACAAAGAAACAGGAAGAATCTTCCCATTAAAATAACGGTGTCCGTTAAGTGTAAAATCCAGGATAAAATCTGCCATTTCATCCGGAGAAAGCGGGGCTTTATAGCCTGGGAAAGCAGCTTCCAGCATTTCTGTCTGAACTGCTCCAAGAGCCAGCGCATTAACTTTAACATTGTATTGTGAAAGTTCCAGAGCCATACTTTCCGTAAGGATGGCGAGGGCACCTTTGCTGGCACTGTATGCAGAAAGTCCGGGAAATTTCATACTCCCCTGAAAACCACCAATACTGGAAATATTGACAATATGCCCACCCGCCGGCATTATAGGAATAAGGCTTTGCACCAATGGGAAAACAGCCATAACGTTTACACGGAAAACAGCTTCCACCTCTGTCTGGGAAAGTTCCAGAAAAGGTTTGTTCACCAACATTCCGGCATTATTTATTATACAGTCTATCTTTCCTAAAGCAGTTTTAACTTCAGCGGCGAGCAGCGAGAAATCATCATATCTCAAATCAAAAGCATAGGTATGTAGCATTTTTCTTCCCGACCCCAGTTCTTCAGAAAGATCGTTTAATTTTTCAACAGAACGGGCAAAAGTAAAAACCTCATGACCTCCAAGTACCAATTTCTTCACCAGTGCATTTCCTATGCCACTGCTCCCTCCGGAAACAAGGATTTTCTCCATTACTTTTCCGGATTAAGTGTTTTCAATTCCTGCTCCATTTTTTCCCCATCCGTAGCGCTAATGGTAAGTACTCCTTTGTCATCAACGGTTATGGCTATGTTGTACTTTGGGTTGTCTTTTGCACCCAGTTCAAAATTCATATAAACGGCTCCTTTAAGAATCTCATCTCCATATTTCCGCTTCATCTCCATAGCCGTTTTATATTCCGGTGCCAATGGTATTTTGGCCTTAGCTGCAATTTGTCGGGCCTGTGCCATGGCTTGTTTGTATGTCCCTTTATAGATGAGTGTTAACGAATTAAATCCACCTTCCCTTCCATTCTCAGTAGTGACTTGCGAATGGACCTTGTCAAACATCATGTTTTTTGGCTCTGTTAACCCCAACACTTTTGCCCATCCGGGAAGGCCCATTAACTGAACATTGTCTGAATTTCCGGCAATTTTACGGTTATACTGATCATTAATAGCTGCCAGCCGCCTTTGTGCCTCCGCTTCTGTAATCTTTCCCTGGCTGTATTCTTCCCTGACTCTTGCTTTCTGCGATGCTTTATTATCCATCATATCCATAGTTTTGTCTGCTTTTCGCAAACTACGGTTAAACTTATTAAGCCGGGCATCAAACTTTTTTTTCGGATTGGAATTAGGTGAGTCACAGGAATAAAAGGTAAGAACCAAACCAAAAAGCGACAATGTAAAAACCAAAGCGGAATACTTTCTCATAAATCTCGGATTGAAAATTTCTTCAAATGTACATTAATTTTTTTCATCTTAAAGTACAAAAGAAAGTTTATCTTCTGTAGGCTATTAACCGAAATTCGACATAAAACACACTTACGGTTATAGATAGTTTTGAAATTTACAATACCGCATCTGACAGAACATTGTTAAAACAAGATAAATACCGGAAATCCTTTATGCATATCCGGTGAAAAAACCTTTATTTTCCGGCATACAATTTATCTCTCAACAAAATTATTTTCTCATCATTAATATAGTCGTCATAATCCATGTGTTTATCAATCATACCGTTTGGTGTTATCTCAATAATCCGGTTAGCGACAGATTGGATAAAAGTATGGTCGTGGGATGAGAAAAGAACGTTACCGGAAAATTCCGTTAATGTATTGTTAAAAGCCTGAATTGATTCCAAATCCAGATGGTTTGTAGGAGTATCCAATATCAGCACATTGGCATTTTTCATCATCATGCGGGCAATCATACAGCGCATTTTTTCGCCTCCCGAAAGAACGCTGGTATTTTTATAAACTTCTTCTCCGGAAAAAAGCATTTTTCCCAAAAAACCACGTAAATATATTTCTGTGGAGTCAGACGACTCCTGAGAAAGCCAATCGATTAAGTTTAGGTCAGCATTAAAAAATGAATTGTTTTCCAGTGGAAGATAGGCTGTAGTAATGGTTTGTCCCCATTGAAAATTGCCGGATTCCGGATGACTATTTCCCGTGATTACTTCAAAGAAAGCAGTTATGGCAAGCGTATCGCGCGAAAGGATAACAATCTTGTCATTTTTACCTACCGCGAAATTCAGGCTCTTAAACAGAAACTTACCATCCTCTGATTTTTTACTCAGGTTGTGTACCTCAAGGATTTGATTTCCAGGTTGTCGCTCAGGAGTAAAAATAATAGCAGGATACTTCCGGCTTGAAGCTCTGATATCGTCCACATTTAGTTTTTCCAACATCTTTTTTCGGCTTGTGGCCTGTTTTGATTTCTTCACGTTAGCACTAAACCGGTCTATAAACTCCTGCAACTCTTTGCGCTTCTCCGCAACACGCTTGTTTCGTGACTGTTGCTGACGCAATGCTAACTGGCTCGACTGGTACCAAAACGAGTAATTTCCTGCAAAAAGCTGAACACGGCCAAAATCAATATCTACAGTATGGGTAGAAATAGCATCCAAGAAATGCCGGTCGTGGGAAGCAACCAAAACCGTATTTTGAAAATGAGACAGATAATTTTCGAGCCAATTAACAGTTTCCAGATCCAGATCGTTGGTAGGTTCGTCCAAAAGCAAATTATCCGGCTTGCCAAAAAGCGCACGTGCAAGCAACACCTTTACTTTTAGTTTCCCGCTAATGTCTTTCATCAAGCGGTTGTGAATAGATTCAGGAATACCCAATCCGCTCAGCAAACTGGCAGCATCACTTTCTGCATTCCATCCATCCATATCTGCAAAAAGGCCTTCCAGCTCGCCCAGTTTAACGCCATCCTCCTCAGAAAAGCCGGTCTTGGCATACAAAGCATTTTTAGCATACATAACCTGCCATAGCTCCTCGTATCCCATTAACACCGTGTCAAGGACAGTAACGTCATTAAATTCGCCATGGTCTTGCTTTAAAACAGACATCCGTTCACCCGGCCCCATAGTTACCGAGCCGTGCGTGGAATCAATTTCACCACTGATAATTTTAATTAGCGTTGATTTTCCGGCTCCGTTTGCGCCAATTATTCCATAGCAGTTGCCATGGGTAAAATTCATGTTTAAATCCTGAAACAAAATGCGTTTGCCAAACTGAATGCTTAAATTTGATAGCGTAATCATCTGAAATATTCGTGTTAAAAAATGGACGGCAAAACTATAATAAATATTGAGGCCAACTGCGATTAAAGACGACATAAATAAATATCTGTTTCTTTTCAAGACATTTTGAAAAGACATCTTCCGCAAAAGATGCTTCATCGGCCCTATTACTTATGGCCTTCAACCCGATAAAAATTTCCGCCGACACTTCCTGAAAATGTGTGATAAAAACATTTCAATATGCACAACCGTAAAATTCGTATTTTTGACTAAATTTTTCGGAAGATGAGAATGAAGGACTTTTTTTTGTTGTTTTTGCTTATCAGCTGGCCGGTATGCGGCTTTTCGCAACCACCACAGCAGATAAAAAAAGATTTTACCTCCGCTTTTTTAAACGGGAATACATATACGCTGAAAAAGTATTTCAAAGGATTTGTAAACATTAACATTCCGGGAGAAAAAGGTTTTTATTCGGACGCTAAAGCCAAATGGCTGCTACAGAATTTCTTTCAGGAACATAAGTCCAAAGGATTTCTGTTAAAAGAAAGCGGCTATTCAGGCGATAACTATTATTTGATTGGCCAATACAGCAGTGAAAAAAGCCGGTGGAATATTTATTTCTTATTTAGTCCGGCAGGAAAAAACTTTCAGATTCAACAAATGGATATCGAACAAATTAGAAAATGACGGCAGAAGAACTGATACAAAAAGCGCTGGAAGAAGACCTGGGACCCGGCGACTACACATCCCTGGCAACCATTGCCAAAGAAGCAGAAGGAACGGCCGTTATGATGGCCAAGGAAAAAGGAGTGCTGGCAGGAACCTGGATTGCCGGTAAAGTGTTCAAAATAATAGATCCACAAACAACGGTTAACATTCTGATAACTGATGGTAAACACATTTACCCCGGTGATAAAATTATGGTGGTCAGCGGCAAATCAAGAGCACTGCTTTCTGGTGAGCGCACAGCTTTAAATTACCTCCAGCGAATGAGTGGAATCGCCACCTTTACTGCCAGTGTTGTTACCAAACTCAGCGGATTACGCACCAAAGTGCTGGATACAAGAAAGACAACACCCTGCAACCGTTTGTTTGAGAAAATGGCCGTCAAAGCCGGTGGTGGCACCAACCATCGTTTCGGACTGTATGACATGATTATGATTAAAGATAACCACATCGATTTTGCAGGGGGTATTCAACCTGCCATTCAAAAGGTTAAACACTACCTGAAAAACAACCATCTGGATTTAAAAATAGAAATCGAAACCCGTAATTTTGAAGAATTGGAAGAAGTATTAGAGACCGGTGGTGTGGATCGCATTATGCTCGATAATTTTACGCCTGGTGAATTACGAAAAGCATTGGAAATGATAAACGGAAAATATGAAACAGAAGCTTCCGGTGGTATTACTTCCGAAACCATTAGAGCATTTGCCGAAACAGGTGTGGATTTTATCTCCATGGGTGCGCTGACCCATCAAATCAAAAGTCTTGACATTAGCCTAAAGGCTGTAAATCATTAATTCTTTTCTGCTTTGCATAAGATTAAAAGAAAATATCTCCACTACCATCTACGGCTGAAAAACCTTTTGCGCATCATTGTTTTACCCGGTTTTGACGGCATGCCTTTGTACGATGTGATGGTTTTTTTCTTCCGGGGGCTTTTCAAAGGAGTATTGACTTACCGGGCAGCAGCTATTGCTTATAATTTTTTTCTGGCGCTTATTCCGTTTGTCATGTTTCTCTTCACACTCATCCCTTTTGTAACCGGAGAACATTACCAGATTTACCTGCTCGACCTGTTGCAGGAAGTTATTCCTTCCAATATTTACGCCATGGTCGAAAATACCGTAGTGGAAATTATCAGCAGGCCCCACCAGGGATTGTTGTCGGCCGGATTTTTTATGGCCATTTATTTTGCTACTAATGGAGTGGATGCCATTCTGGAAGGGTTCAACCAAAGTTATCACACCACTGAGAAACGTTTGTGGTGGAAACAAAAAATTGTTTCTTTCGGGCTAATGATCATTCTTTCCATTTTAATCTTCACCTCTTTTACACTGCTTGGCTTTGGGGAATTTTCCATTCGTTTGCTCACCAAAAACCATGTGCTGGCCAGCGGCGTTTCCATATTTACACTTCAGTTGCTGCGATGGTTTATCATTTTGCTTGTTACCTTTTTGAGTACCTCTATCCTTTATTACTTCGGGCAGCTAAAAACTATCCGTGCCGATGCCCATTACCGTTTCTTTTCGGCAGGCTCAATATTTTCTACCGGTCTTTTTATTGTGGGTGGCGTAGTAATCAAGCTCTATTTTGAAAACTTTTCACGTTACAATATTTTATTTGGCTCCATTGGATCATTAATCATTTTGCTGGTGTGGATTTACTATAATGCTTTTATCATACTCATTGGTTTTGAATTGAATGCAAGCATCCGCTTATCACGAAAAGAGGCAGTAAGGAACAAGAAGTACCACATAATCAAGTAATACCGAAGTTACCGACTAATTCGTTGTCTTTTTTCGGGATTGCAATTTTTCTCCCATTGTTCACTCTGGGCAATCGCAGCCTATAAATAACAGCCTGTTTTATTGACCTGTAAATGAATTTACAGGCAGGAAATGAACCCGTCCCCAACGAGGCCTCGTTAGGGACGGCCCAAACAATACCAATGGATTTCATTCTGCCACAAAAAAAGCACCTGCTTTAGTTTACATTAGTCTATCAGCACAATTTGTTGCAAAGCTATTTTCCGATATAATTGCATAAAACGAAGCGTTCGCCCTGGGGCATCCTGCTTTTATTAACAAATTTATACTACTTTTGCTTCTTAAAACTTAATTGACTGGCACGCAAATACTACTGAATTTTATATAACAAAAAGTTAAGAACAATACATCAACTAAATTTATAATATGAAAAGATTTTACATTATTACATTATTCATCAGTTGCATTTTCTCTTCGGGGTATGCACAAAGCACCATTCTGGAAGCCCGCGGAATGGTTGGTAAAGTTGTTACTGTCAAAGGTATAGTTACCAATGGAAGTGAATTGGGTTCTATCCGCTATTTTCAAGATAATACAGCGGGTATTGCAGCTTACGGATCATCGGTCAGCAATGTTAAAAGAGGCGATTCGGTAACGATTACCGGGACAGTAAAAAGTTATAATCAACTACTCGAAATAGACCCGGTAACCAATGTTGTTATCAATTCATCGGGGAATCCACTTCCTGCTCCCTTTGTTTTAACGCCAGACCAGATTTCCGAAGCATACGAAAGCATGTTGGTTAAAGTTAACCATGTTCTATTTAGCGATGCAGGCCAGGTTTTTGCCGGAAATAAAAAATACACATTCACGGCCGATGGGGAAACAGGATATGTGTATATAAAAAAAGGTCAGGATTTTGTAGGAACAGTTATCCCCAGTGCACCGGTAAGTTTAACCGCTATTTGTTCTCAGTTTGATTATTCCAGTCCTGATAAAGGTTATCAGCTGTTGCCACGTGATTTGAATGACATTTACATTCCAAGCTCCATCTATCTGACAAGCACCTTATCTAACACAAACTTTACACATTCTACGCTCGATTTCTCATGGAAAACAAACATTACAGGAACAACAGAAATGTTTTACGGAACATCAACAGATGCCGTAAAAAGCAATAAGGTATCTGTTACCGGTGAATCTGCAACGCATAGCATAGGCTTATCCGGATTAAATGCCGGAAATATTACCTGGGTACAGGCTTTTTCGGTAAACGGAACCGACACTGCTAAATCGGCAGTACTCCCGTTTGCTACTATCTCCAACTCAACGGGTGATATGAAAGCTTATTTCAACACGCCGGTAGATATTTCCTACGCCACAAGTGTTAAGGCAATATATCTTCCGGGAACCATTGACGACACGCTTATAAATTATATTAATCGTGCAAAGTACACCATCGACATGGCCATCTACAATTTAAATAATAACGGAATCAGTAATATTAGTGCTGCACTAATCGCTGCTGCCAATCGTGGTGTCCGCGTTCGGGTAATTGGATGTGGCACTACTGCGAATATTGGATTTGGCGAATTCTCCGGTACTGCTGTTCACGTACTTATCGGGCCAAATAAATATCATCGTCTGGGAATTATGCACAACAAATTTGTAATCTTTGATGCACAATCCACTAATCCGGATGATCCCATCGTTTGGACAGGATCAACTAACTTTACGGAAGAACAGATTGATCGCGATGCCAATAATGTGATTATCGTACAGGATCAGAGCCTGGCAAAAACATACCAAATTGAATTTGAGGAAATGTGGGGTTCCCATGGCGCTGAGCCAGATGCTGCCAAAGCACGTTTTGGTTCGGCAAAAACGGACAATACACCACACGAATTTAAGATACACGGCAGCCGGGTCGAATGTTACTTTAGTCCGACAGATGGTGTTAATGCCCAAATAGTGAATCACATTAATACAGCCAACCATGATTTGAGTATTGCTACCATGTTGATTACCCGCCCTGATATGGCCAGTGCTATCGGCTCAATAAAAACAGATGGTGCCGCCGTAAATATTATCACCAATGCCAAAGCCAATAATGCATCCTCGGTAAACACAACACTTCTTGCTGCCCTGGGAGCCACACACTATGTTTTTTATAATGCAACTTCCGGAATTATGCACAATAAATACATGATTGTTGACGAAGGCGACCCCACATCAGACCCGTTTGTTTTAACAGGCTCGCACAACTGGAGCGCAGCAGCCAACAACGAGAATGATGAAAATACATTAATTATACATAATGATACTCTGGCGAATATTTATTATCAAAACTTTGCGCCTCTTTTCACTTCCAACAGCGGAGTGCTGACAGGCATCAGAAATAGAGATATTACAAAAAACAACAACCGTCTGCTGGTATTCCCGAATCCGGTACTCAACGGAGATGTAAACTTATCCTGTTTCCTTACTTCGGTTAACAAAAGTGGAACGTTACAGCTTATTGATATGACGGGCAGGGTAATATTCAACCACTCTATTAGTCTCACAAAGGGTAAGAACATACTGAAATACAAATTCCCCGCATCGGTTAAAGGAACTTATGTACTTCGGTTAATTACAACCAATAGCGTGTGGACACAAAAAGTTCTGTTTAAATAAATAGTTAAAAAAAATTCCATTTTCCCTTTGTATTCCGGGAAATTGAAATAATTTTGCACCCATAATTCTTCAGGGCAGGGTGAAATTCCCGACCGGCGGTGACAGCCCGCGACTCTCGCCTGAGGCGAGACTGATTCCGTGAAATCCGGAAGCCGACAGTAAAGTCTGGATGGAAGAAGAATTTGCTGCATAAGTCATGCTGAACTGATGCAGATGTATAAACATCTGTCGGTTTGTTAAGTGTCTAATGTTAGTTATCTCCTTTTTTAGCCCTGATGAACGAGGGCTTTTTTTATGTATTAATTTAAATATTCAAAGGCATGAAACGGCCGTAAATAAATAATTATTAAGCAATTATGCACAATAGTTATCCATTTACAGCAGGTTTCATCTGACCGAATTAAAAAAATTATCATCAAATGAAAGGAAGATTTATTTTATTGATTGCCGGTATTTTAATATCTGTCACGGTATTTGCCCAAAACAGGGTAAAAGGAAAAATAATTGATGCGACAA
>WFNG01000138.1 GCA_015488735.1 Bacteroidales bacterium
AATTAACACATGATCTATCAAATAATAATTATCCTTTTGTGGATTTTAATCGCTATTTACTGGGTTCTATTGTCTTTTCAGAACAAGGAACCAAGCAAAAAAGAATCATTATTCTCAAGAATTAACTTTCTGGTTCTTATGGTGGTCTCTTTTTATTTGCTATTTTCAAAAAGTGTTCCATTCAGCGTATTAAATGGTTCTTTTTACCATAACCACTTCTTTTATTACCTTGGGTTCATTATAACTGTTGCAGGTTTGATTTTTGCGTCATATTCCAGATATATACTCGGTAATAATTGGAGTGGAAGAATCGAGATAAAAAAAGATCACAAATTGGTAACAAACGGTGCATACAGCATCACAAGAAATCCAATATACACCGGGCTTTTATTTGGAGTTCTTGGAACAGCACTTATGTATAATCAATTAAAAGGCATACTTGCATTGACTTTACTGTTTTATGCATTTTCTATGAAGATAAAAAAAGAAGAAAAATTCCTTCTGAAGAACTTTCCCGAATACAAAACTTATATGAGAAAAGTAAAAAGGCTCATTCCGTTTTTATATTAATAAACATTTTACACGCGTCCATAAACCACAAACCCATCACGAGCTATCCGGCACAGTGTACGTCATTCCTTCCTTGCTCAACAGCGTATTTTCAAAGACTTCTCGCGCTTCGTCCAGTAAAGGGGAAACATCTGAAAAACGGGCAGAGAAATGCCCCAAAAGCAGTTTTCCCACACCGGCTTCTGATGCAATCTGTGCAGCCTGGCGAGCTGTAGAATGATATTTTTCAGCAGCAACCTCCGCCATACCGTCATCAAAGGTAGCCTCATGGTATAATAAATTCACCGACCGTATAAACGGGACAATATTCTTATCATACGCTGTGTCCGAACAGTAAGCGTAACTTCGCGGCAAAGACGGCGCAAGGGTAATCTGTTCATTCTTAAGGATGTTACCGTCCGGAAGAGCAAAATCGCCACCCTGTTTTATCAGATGCATCTGCTCCACACCCGGCGTGTAACGTCTCACAAAGTCTTTCCGCAGGTTACGCTCCTTTTCTTTCTCACGAAATACAAATCCCCAGGTCGCTATCCGATGATTCAGTGGAAAGCAGCTGATTTCAAATACATTATCCTCGTAAATTACATCGGTATTCCTCAGCACATGAAACATCAGCGGAAATTTCAACCGTGTATCCGAAGCCCTCATCTGCATTCGGATAATCGCCTCAAGCGGTTCCGGTCCATAAACGTGCAACGGCTGTTCACGTCCGAAAAGGTGCAGGGTCGAAATCAAACCAACCAGACCAAAATAATGGTCGCCATGCAAATGGCTGATAAAAATATGGGAAAGATTTTTCCGGGAAGCATCATATTTCAGCATTTGCATCTGGGTACCTTCACCACAATCTATCAAAAACCGACGATGTCCATATTGCAATAACTGCGCGGAAGGATGTTGTTTCCGTGTTGGCACAGCCGAACCATTTCCCAATATGGTAATTCTAAAATCTGTCATGGCCAAATTCTCTTTTTCAAAGGAACAAAAAAAAATCCTCTCCCCTGAAGGAAAGGATTTTTTATTTAATGAAAAAAGAAATTATTTATTTTTCTTTTCTTCTTTTTCAAGATCTGACTTCAGGTTGGCAAGAACATCCAGGTCGCCCAGTGTGGTCTTTTCCATCTTTTCGTTCAGATTTTTCACAGCACGGTTTGTGCTTTTAGTATCACCAGCCTTGGAACCGCCGCCTTTGCGTTTTTCAGGTTCCTGGTAAGTCTCAACATGAGAAAGAATAATCTTTTTATTTTCCTTGGAGAACTCAATCACCTTGAAATTCAATTTATTTTCAATTTTGGCAGTAGTACCATCCGCTTTTTTCATGTGACGTGAAGGAACAAATCCTTCAACACCATAAGGCAAAGCAACAACAGCACCACGATCGAGAACAGTGATAATGGTTCCTTCGTGAACTGAGCCGACAGTGAAAACAGTTTCAAAAACATCCCATGGATTTTCTTCCAGCTGTTTGTGTCCCAGACTCAGACGACGGTTTTCCTCGTCAACATCCAAAACAACCACATCAATTTTCTCACCAATTTTTGTGAATTCAGCAGGATGTTTGATTTTCTTTGACCAGGAAAGGTCGCTGATATGAATCAAACCATCCACACCTTCTTCAATCTCTACGAAAATACCGAAGTTGGTGAAATTACGAACAGTAGCCGAATGTTTGGAACCAACAGGATACCTGTCGCGAATGTCTTTCCATGGATCCGGAATCAGCTGACGCATACCCAATGACATCTTTCTGTCTTCACGATCAAGAGTAAGAATAACAGCTTCCACTTCGTCACCCACTTTCAGGAAATCCTGAGCAGTGCGCAAATGCTGCGACCATGACATTTCGGAAACGTGAATCAGACCTTCCACACCGGGAGAAATTTCGATAAATGCACCGTAATCAGCAATAACGACCACTTTACCTTTTACTTTGTCGCCCACTTTCAGGTTCTCATCAAGAGAATCCCACGGGTGAGGAGTAAGTTGTTTCAGACCAAGGGCAATCCGCTTTTTATTTTCGTCAAAATCAAGAATAACAACTTTCAGTTTTTGATCCAATTCTACAATTTCTGAAGGATGGTTAATACGTCCCCAGGAGAGGTCGGTAATGTGAACCAGTCCATCAACACCGCCAAGGTCGATAAAGACACCATAAGAAGTAATATTTTTAACAGTTCCTTCCAGTACCTGACCTTTTTCGAGTTTGGCAATAATTTCAACTTTCTGGGCTTCCAGTTCGGCTTCAATCAACGCCTTGTGCGATACAACCACGTTTTTGTATTCCTGGTTAATTTTAACCACCTTGAATTCCATGGTTTTGTTCACGAATATATCGTAGTCGCGAATAGGTTTCACATCAATCTGCGATCCCGGCAGGAAAGCTTCAATACCAAACACATCTACAATAAGACCACCTTTGGTACGACTTTTAACATAACCATTAATAATTTCTTCTTTTTCGTAAGCTTCGTTTATGCGTTCCCATGATTTCAGAATGCGGGCTTTTTTATGAGAAAGGATCATCTGTCCGGCAGCATCCTCCTGATTTTCGACATAAATCTCAACCACATCACCCACTTTCAAATCAGGGTTGTAACGAAACTCGTTGAAAGGCAAAACGCCATCCGATTTATAGCCAATGTTCACCACAACTTCACGTGAATTCATGGAAACCACAGTCCCTTCAATCACTTCGTGTTCAACAATCGAACTCAGCGTTTCGGCATAAACATCTTCCAGTTTGGCACGATCTTCTTTTGAATAGTTGTCCTGTTTCGTGTTAAGCGCATCCCAGTCAAATTCTTCGGGTTCGTTGTTTTTCACGGCAACAGGTTCCTCTTTTGCAGCCTCTTCGGCAACAGGTTCTTCAGCAACTTTAGTTTCGGGTTCAGCCACAGCCTCTTCGGTAGTTTCAGCTTTGGTTTCTTCAGCAACAACTTCCACTTTTTCAGCTTTCACTTCAGCTTTAGTTTCCTCAACGTTAGCCTCTGTTTCAGGCGTTTCGTTGATGTTTTTTTCGTTTTCTGACATTAAAAAATACTTGTGTTTCATTTCAACCGTCCGACACTCGTGAACATGAAACGGATTTAACAATAAATGACCTGTTTTAAAAAATTGATGGGTAAAGATTTACCCCAACTTCGGACCTTCCAAAACAAGGCTGCAAAAATAGGTATTTTTCTTTTATTCCGGTAACCCAAAAGCACTTTTTCTTTTCACCTACTTTAAATCGGCTTATAAATATTCATCAGGAAGCTAATTTTGATGACGGCTCTCGTTAAAAAACGAGACCGGGCTGTCCACTTTATCATTATTACCGGAAAGCTGTGTTTCGTTTTGAAATCCAATAGTAGAATGCATTCAGGTAATTTATAATGCATTTGCCCTGTTCACCACACCAATGCAGCCAATAAATTCCTTATTTTTGTAAAAATAAAAAAAATAAAACCATGGATACAAAAGATACAGCACTGGATATTCTGAAAACAGCCATCCTGCTGGAGAGAAAAGGAAAAGCTTTTTACACGCAGGCTGCACGCAACAGTGAAAGCAAATCGGCAAAAAAAATCTTTGAAATGATGGCCGAAGAAGAGGACGAACACATCGACTTTCTCACAAAACAGGCCCAAAGCTATGTGAAAAATCACACATTTGTTCATCCCGATCCCCACGAAGAAGATGACTCAAACGTGGAAATCCTGACCGAACAGATCAAAAAAGAGATTAATGCTGCCGGATTTGAAGCCGCTGCCATTTCTGCCGCCATCGATTTTGAAAACCGGGCCATAAAAGTCTATTCCGACCGTGCAGAACAAGCCACCGACCCTGTGGAGAAAGAGATGTATGCCATGCTGGCCGATTGGGAAAAAGGACATCACCACCTGCTGTTTCGCCTCAATGAGGACTTGAAAGAGGAAATCTGGAACGACAACAACTTTTGGCCGTTTTAGGTTAAAAGTCATTACAACGCCACACCATTAGGA
>WFNG01000139.1 GCA_015488735.1 Bacteroidales bacterium
GTCCACTTAACTCGGTAACATGACGCGGAACAGGTACTTCACGCTTTTCAGCTTTTTCAGCCAGCTTTACCATTTCGCGGATATGTTCGGGCGTGGTACCACAACATCCCCCAACGATATTGGCATAACGGTTGTCGAGAAATTCTTTGATGTGGCCGGCCATTTTGTGTGGTGTTTCGTCATACTCACCAAACTGGTTGGGCAGCCCCGCATTGGGATACACGCTGACCGGGAAAGGGGCAATACGGGATAATTCAGCAAGATAAGGACGGATTTGTTCGGCACCCATGGAGCAGTTAAGCCCGACGCTGAGCAACTCAATGTGTTTTATGGAAGTAAAAAAAGCTTCCAGCGTCTGTCCCGACAAGGTTCGTCCACTGTTATCGGTAATGGTCCCGGAAACCATCACAGGAATCTTCTCTCCTTTTTCTTCCATAATTTTTTCAATGGCGAAAAGGGCTGCTTTGGCATTGAGCGTATCGAAAATAGTTTCCACCAGCAGCACATCCGCCCCGCCTTCGAGCAAGGCCGATGCCTGTGCATAATAATCTTCCATCAGGTCATCGAAACTCACGTTGCGGAAACCGGGGTCATTTACTTTGGGCGACATGGAAGCGGTTTTGTTGGTCGGCCCCATGGATCCGGCCACAAACCGTGGCTTTTCGGGAGTTTTTTCGGTGTATTTATCCGCAGCAGCGCGTGCCATCTTTGCCGCATTCAAATTCATTTCGTAAACATAATCCTCCAGGTTGTAATCGCTTTGCGAAATGCGCGTTCCGTTAAAAGTGTTGGTTTCCAGTATGTCGGCTCCCGCTTCGAGATATTGCTCATGGATTTCGCGAATGATTTGCGGTTGCGTGATATTCAGCAGGTCGTTATCGCCTTTGAGTAATTGTTTTACATTTTTGAATTGCTCTCCGCGGTAATCTTTTTCTTCGAGATGATAGCGTTGAATCATGGTACCCATGGCACCATCGAGTACCAGCACCCGTTTTTTCAACTCCTCTCTTACGTCAGGTTTTATATTAGTCATATTTAATAATTGTTTCATATCCGTTCACCGGTGAAAATTTCGCCGGGCAATAGCAAACATTGGTATAAAGATAATACTTACACGTTTGTCAGACGGATACTTTTTGTTTTTGCATTGAACTTCTTTTAATTTATCATTTCCTGCCCGAACGCCGGACGGGTTAGGTATTGGCACCTTTTCCACCTTTAGCGGAAGGTTGCCAGAGCTTCGCAGAGCCTAATCTCTCCACCCTTCTTTATAAATCAAAATGCCTCACAGAAAAGGAGGGATTTGAATTATGAAGCAAAGATAGGAAAAATCTAAACAAGCGTGAGACTTTATCCATCGTTTAGCTCGGAGGCAATTGAGGGCGACAGGTACAAGTGGACACTTGCACCATTTTTAGAAATACGGAATTGAATACGATGAAAGATATTTGTGGAAAGATTAACCTGCCCTTTCAGGGCGATGGCTGTCAGTATATTATCTCCCCGGGCGTTGCCCGCGAGTTACAATAAGTTGGGCTTTCAGCCCGATACTTGAAATATCCTTAAATCCGCACTCGTAAAAAAGTTATTAGCCTTAAGTTGTTGAAAAATAAGACCTGCAATTATTTGCAGGTCTCGTGTTTTTTCACCTATTTAGGTGAATGCTTAAAAACACAAATACAAAGGTAACACCATTTGGTGGAATACACCTCATCCATAGGAGGTTAGTTTCAGAAGGTATTATTCAATTCATTGACAACGAGCTTGGTAACAGGAGTAAATTATCAGGATACAAATACTCGGACATTATCCTAAGCAGGTTTTACACAACCCTTTGCGGGGGCAATGCCACAGAGGATGTAAACTATATTCGGAAAAATACGCTTAAGCCGCTCAAAAAGATATCTATTCCCTCGGCCGATACTATTTTGAGGGGGGATGTCGAGTTGGCAACATCCTGTGAGTTTATAGAAACAGATGGGAAAAGTAAGAATAAGGTTAACATAAACCCCAAGCTAAATAAATTCCTGGTCCGTGCTGCAATAAAATGGGGGCAGTTAAACTCCGACAGCAAGGATTTGGTTTACGACTTTGACCACCAGTTTATCCCTGCCGAAAAATATGATGCCACTTATAGCTACAAAAATAAGAAAGGCTATTTCCCAGGTGTGGCAACCATCGGGAACATTCCTGTTTACATTGAGGGCAGAAATGGCAACTGTAATGTTAAAACAGCCCAGCTGTCTACACATAAGCGGGCATTGTCCTCATTGGGGCAAGAGGGGGTAAAGCCCCAAAGGGCGCGTATGGACAGTGGCTCCTACATAAAAGAAGTTACCGACTATTTTCACCAACAAGGGATTAAGTTCTTTATCCGGGCAAATAATTCCGAAACACTTCTGGAACAAGCTGCCGATGCTGAAAACTGGAAGGCCCGGACCATTAATTTTCAGGATATGGAAGTTGCCAGTTTTAAGTACCGGTTTGGAAAGTATGAACACAGGATTGTCGCTTACCGCTTTGCCAATAAAACAGGGCAGGTGTCCGTATTGACGAACGATGCAAAGAACTACCTTTTTATTATTACAAACGACTGGGAAGTACCGGAAGAACAAGCCATAAGGTTTTACAACAAACGGGGCGACAGTGAACGGGTGTTTGACATTCAAAACAACGATTTCAACTGGAATACAATGCCCCACAGTTTTCTGGAACAAAACACGGTGTATCTGATCATTATGGCATTTGCCCATATTGTTTATAAACACATTCTGGATATTTTCTCAGCCGTTGTTGAAGGGCTCAGCAAAACTTCAAGGCTTAAAAAGTTTATTTTCAGGGTAATAAACATTGTTGCAAGGTTCACCAGGAGCGGAAGGCAGGACATAGTTCATTTTGCGACCAATAATAAAGCTTTAATAGGCTTGGCAAATTCAGGTTGATTTTATGACTTCCCGGTTTACAAGGCTTCCCTGCAACAGCCTTAACAAAAGCGGGTAAGGGAGATTATGGCCTTTTAGGTTGAAAATGTGCTTTTTAGCAAAATTTCCGGATAGGGAACCTATCCCAATTCGTGAAATTAGTGTAATTCGTGGATAAAAAATTGGTTGCGGATTTACTGTTTTTATAAAAGGAGGGTGTGTGAACTTAAATATTCCAGAGGGTGAAAGACCCTTATTGGCAAGTTGGTGAAGCCAATTAGTAAGCTGCAAGCTGGTTACGGGTGACCGTAGCAGTGAAGGAAGCAGGACTGCAAAAACCTGTATCGACGAACAGGAAGCACATAAGAGGCAGTATAGGGAGGGTAAGCAAGCACATCTTTGTGAAGCCCCTGGCCAACAATCCCAACACTGTAGATGTGCCGAGTATAGGTTGAAGGAATGAGCTTTTACCTGGGGAGGTCTCAACAGCCACGAGTTGGCATAATTGAGAAGTCAGCCGAAGTCATAGTAATTAGCAGCCACGAGCCGAATCTCAAGAAGAACGGGTAAATTCGGAGGACTCACAAGCTAATGAAGGATCGAACTTTAAGTCGTTACAAATTCTTGACGGATGTCCATTGGATAGTCAATGCAAGCCCAAAGAAAGCGTAACAAGGAAACAGTTTAATTTGATTAGATTATGGAACTAATTGAAGAGATTTTAAGAGCAGCAAACCTTACTCAAGCGAGCAAGGAAGTCATCCACAACAAAGGGGCAGGAGGGATAGACCGAATGAGTGTAAAAGATTTGGAGGGATATCTGCATGATAACAGAGAAACCTTAATTCATCAAATACGCGAACAGAAGTATATACCCCAACCTATACGAGGAAAAGAAATTCCCAAAGGGGATGGAAAATTCAGGACATTAGGCATTCCAACAGTTGTAGATAGAATGCTCCAACAAGCAGTAATGCGAGTTATTATGCCGAGATATGAGTATATGTTCTCAAATTACAGCTATAGATTTCGTCCCAAACGGAACACCCACCAAGCCGTAGGTAAATCATTAGAATACATCAATTCGGGTCATCAACACATAGTAGAGATAGACCTTAAAGGATTCTTTGATGAAGTTGACCATGTGTTACTGTTGCAAATACTTTATCGTAAGATAAAATGCAAAGCCACAATGACATTGTTACGCCGCTGGCTTGGGTACCCATCGAACAAAACGGTAAACTTGTAAAACGCCGAAAAGGCGTTCCACAGGAGGGCGGAGCGTTAATAAAATACCCAGTGGGTATTTTTAGCGAACGAGCCAGCTTGTAGGGTGGGCATCAGTCCTTTACTATCCAATATCATCTTACATGAGTTAGATGAGTATATGGGAAGACAAGGGATGAAATTTGTTCGATATGCCGATGATTTCAGTATTTATTGCAAAACCAAATCACAGGCAAAGTTTCATGGTAACGAAGTCTATAAATTTCTCAGGGATAAACTGAAACTGCCTGTCAACCTTGATAAGAGTGGAATACGCAGGCCAGTAACCTTTCAAATATTAGGATATGGATTTGTACCCACTTATCGCAAAGGAGAAAAGGGTAAGTATCAGTTAATCGTAACAAAGAAACGTTGGAAGTCTCTCAAGAGAAAGCTAAAAGAGATTACCCGAAAGACAAGCCCGATGAGCTTCGTCGAGCGCATAGAAAAGCTAAATCAGGTAACTCGTGGTTGGATAAACTACTTCAAGTATGCCAACATAAACCAAAAGTTTACAGAAATAGATGGCTGGTTGCGAAACCGGCTTCGTTACTGTATTTGGACAGACTGGAAGAAACCAGAACGGAAACGCAAAAACCTGATTCGGTTAGGTGTTCCCAAAGGTCAGGCATACGCATGGAGCAGAACAAGAATGGGAGGCTGGGCAGTAGCCCAAAGTCCGATACTTGGTACCACCATCACATTGGAACGCCTCAGAAAGAGAGGATATATTTCAATGTTTAGTTTATATCAAAAAGTTTCCATAGCAAATTATAAAGATTCGTTATTTCCTATGATTTAGAGACCCGCTGTATACGAGACCCGTACGTACAGTGGTGTGAGAGGCTCTCCCCGTCAGTTAATACTGGCGGGGCAGTCTACTCGATTATGCACCGGTTTCGATTGTTTCTAGACTTGTAGTTGGTCGAGGGCTTACGAATCTGTTTCTTTATATAGTTTTGAAATTCCAGATTCAATCATTTCGTCTTTGATAAATCCCTGATCATAAATATCCGAAACAACTTTTGTTGGTAAAAACCCTTTGGTTGTTAGTTTTAATTCTCCCTTTTCGTCAATAAGTTGTAAGAGATATTTTATTTGGTTCAAAATCGGAATATTATTGTAATCTGATTCAGATAATTTCAATAATTGTATTGGGCTATTTTCTCCAAATGTATCATAAAGAATGTATTCCATTTCAATCGGAGAATACCCTTCAAAATTAGGAAGTCCTCGATTATTCTCCTCATTCATTATTTTGTCGAGATGTTTTTGTAATTCTTCTAAATTTTCCATTTTTCAACACTTTCTTTGGTATGCCACACAACGGTTGGGCTATGGTGCGTGCCGCAGTTTCAAAGTTATATTTTTCTATTTTCCAGTATGTTTATTTAATATCTAATTATCATGTTTACAACTAATTGCGGTATGCAGTATGAGCCTTTGTTGAACTAAATCCCTCCTTACGTCGGGAGAGCTACAATAAAAGCGGCTTAAAAATAGTCAAAGATACTGAAC
>WFNG01000140.1 GCA_015488735.1 Bacteroidales bacterium
AAAATTTCCGGTTTTCTTCGCGTGATTTCTTGTGGCGCTGCTCAGCCTCATAAGTTTCGGTAAACTCTTTTTCCATGACAAAAACCCGACACCGTTCGGTGTACAGGCATCGTTCGCACCATCGATCGCAGTAATTGTATATGCCAGGAATAAAATTTTCTTCTGGTGGTTCCATTTCTGTGACACTAAATCTTAATCTTCTTTCAGATGTTCCAATCCCAACTCTTTGATGCTTATTTCGCGCATTTCCACTTTACGGATTTTGCCGGTTACTGTTTTTGGAAAATCATCAACGAATTTAAAATATTTCGGGATTTTATAATGTGCAATGGTGCCTTTACAATATTTTATAAGCTCTTTGGAAGTAACTTTTGCATTATCAAGAATCTTCACCCAGGCCATAACGGCTTCTCCGTATTTTTCATCGGGGACGCCAATAACCTGAACGGTACTGATTTTTGGATAGGACATCAGATAAGTTTCCACTTCTTTGGGGTAAACATTTTCGCCCCCGCGAATAATCATGTCTTTAATTCTTCCGACAATGTCGATATATCCTTCTTCATCCATGGTGGCCAAATCGCCGGTATGCATCCAACGGGCACTGTCAATGGCCTGACGTGTTTTTTCTTCCTCGTTCCAGTAGCCCAGCATAACGCTGTAGCCTCGCGTACAAAGCTCTCCTTTTTCTCCCCGTTTTACCACCAGCCCGGTTTCGGGGTCAATAATTTTAACCTCCTGATGGGGATGTACCTGGCCCACGGTACTTACCCGTTTTTCAAAAGGTGTATCCGAATTGGTTTGGGTGCTTACCGGACTTGTCTCGGTCATACCATAGGCAATCTGCATATCGTCCATTTCCATGATTTCCTGAACTTTTTTCATCAGGCTTACCGGGCAAATGGCACCGGCCATAATGCCACCGCGCAAACTGGTTACATCATATTTTTTTATTTTGGGATGTTCAAGTTCCGCATAAAACATGGTGGGAACACCGTAAAGAATGGTGGCTTTTTCCTTGTCTGTGGTGCGAATGACAGCTTCGGGATCGAAACTTCGGCTGGCATAAATAGCCGTGGCACCGTGTGAGAGGCATCCCAGATTTCCCATCACCATACCGAAACAATGATATAAAGGTACGGGAATGATCATACGGTCTTTTTCTGTCAGATGCAGCGATTCGGTGACAAAGAAGCCGTTGTTGAGTATGTTATGATGACTTAGTGTGGCTCCTTTGGGAAAACCGGTGGTGCCACTGGTGTATTGTATGTTTATGGGCTGATCGAATGTGAGGGTTTTTGCAATTTCATCTAAAATGCCTGAATCCTGACCTTTTGCTTTTTCCAAAACTTGTTTCCAGCTATACATACCGGGGTCGGGTTTCTTTTTGAGTGTAATAATCGTAGTCAGCGTGGGCGATTTTGTACATTTCAGCTTTCCCGGTATGCTGTATTTCAGGTGAGGTACCAGCTCGTTAATCATGGCCGAATAATCGGAATGTTCTGTTTTTTCGTCTGCTACTAAAAATTTACAACCCGATTGTTTCAATACATATTCCAGTTCACTTATCCGGTAACTGGGGTTGATGTTTACTAAAATTGCGCCCAGTTTGGCAGTAGCATATTGCAAAACAATCCATTCTGAACAGTTGAGTGCCCATATTCCAATACGGTCTCCTTTTTCCAGCCCCATGGCGTGTAATCCCAAGGCACATTTATCTACCTGATCTTTCATTTGCCGGTAGGTCCATCGAATATCCTGATGAACGACAACCAAAGCTTCGGTATCCGTAAACTGTTTGGCTGTTTCATCAAACATTTTACCGATGGTTTTCCCCAGCAAGGGGGCATTTCCTGTTCCACTAACATAACTCAAATTCGACATAATACAATACTTTTTAACCCGCCAAAAGCAGCAGAAAAATTAATAATTTCATAAAGTCAGGCTGTAAATGTCCCTTTTCAGTCCGTTGCCGTAAAAATAGAAAAATATTCGGAAACCAATTATTTTTAACAGTTTTTTGCGGTGAGCCCAAATGTTTTAGCCCGGATGTTTCCCCAATACCTTCATAAAACCGGAGATTACTGTTTTTCACTTGCATTAAATCTTTATATTTACAAGCTAAATATTGTTTTCATGGAAAATCGTTGGGTGATAAAAGAAGTAGCTGATGAGCAGGTAGTTGACCGTCTTGCGAAAGAGCTTGGTATCAGCTCAAAGCTGACAAATCTTTTGGCTCAGCGCGGAGTGTCTTCTTTTGACGAGGCCAAAGCTTTTTTCCGGCCTTCGTTGGATGCTTTACACGACCCGTTTCTCATGAAAGATATGAATAAAGCGGTGGACAGGATTTTACAAGCGATAGCGAGTGATGAAAACATCATGATCTATGGAGATTATGATGTAGATGGTACCACGGCTGTTTCATTGGTTTATACCTTTTTAAAAAATATCCATAAAAAAATAGAATTTTATATCCCCGACCGTTATCTCGAAGGCTATGGTATTTCCCCAAAAGGAATTGATACCGCCGCTGAGCATAATGTAAAACTGATTATTGCCCTGGATTGCGGCATCAAAGCTATCGACAAAGTAAGCTATGCAGCTGAAAAAGGGATTGATTTTATTATTGGTGACCATCACCGGCCCGGCGACAGCATTCCGGCAGCGGTGGCAGTACTCGACCCCAAACAAGACGACTGTCCCTATCCTTTCAAACACCTTTCCGGTGCCGGCGTGGGTTTTAAACTGGTACAAGCCTTGTCCAACAAGCTCAAAATAAATGATAAAAAAACTTTTGAAAGCCTGGATTTACTGGCTATCAGTATCGCTGCGGATATTGTACCCATAACAGGAGAGAACCGTATTCTGGCCTATTACGGACTGAAACAAATTAACAGCAATCCACGTCCGGGTGTTTTTTCAATTCTGAAGTCATCGGGTTTTGAAAGGGTTACTGAGAATGGAAAAGGGAAAATGGTTTTTACACGAGAAATCACCATCAGTGATCTGGTTTTTGTGGTGGGACCACGTATCAACGCGGCCGGGCGTATTAAAGATGCTACTGATTCTGTGCGACTGTTAATCAGCAACCATGATGAATATGCCGAGAAGCTGGGCGGAGAAATCAATGTTTTAAATACAACCCGCCGTGATCTGGATACCAGCATAACGCAGGAAGCCATCGATATGATTAACGCCAGCGAGAAGCTGAAAAATAAAAAGACTACGGTACTTTTTAAAGAAGAATGGCACAAAGGTGTGATTGGTATTGTGGCTTCGCGGCTTATCGAGCAGTTTTATAAGCCTACTATTGTTTTGACACTGGCAGATGGACTGATTACAGGTTCGGCACGATCAGTAAAAGATTTTGATATTTATGATGCCATTGATTCGTGTAGCCATTTGCTGGAACATTTCGGTGGTCATATGTACGCTGCAGGGCTGGCTATGAAACCAAAAAACCTACCTGCTTTTATGGATGCCTTTGAAGCTTATGCCGAAGCACATCTCACCAAAGACATGATGCTTCCCGAAATTGAAATTGATGAAGAACTCTATCTGAGTGATATCAACTCCAGGTTTTACAGAATATTGAAACAATTTGCTCCTTTCGGTCCGGGAAACATGACGCCACTGTTTGTTTCACAAAATTTAATTGATACAGGCTATGCCAAAGCAGTGGGGAAAAACGGTGGTTCTCGTCATCTGAAATTTGAAGCTGTACATAAAGACCATTCGGGAAATCCGGTGAAAGCCATTGCTTTTAACATGGGCGAATACTGTGAAGAAATGAAAAAAGGGAAATCTTTCAGCCTTTGCTATCATCTCGATGAAAACACCTGGCAGGGGAATACTTCTTTGCAATTGCGTGTAAAAGATATACGGTTTGAAGATGAATTTTCCGGATAATATCTATATCCTCGTTATTGTACTATTGCACGGGCGGTTCCAACAATTCAAAATGTTTTTATAATTTTACCCCTGTAAATATTCATCTCTATGAAGAAATTTTTCCGGTTTTTTGTTGTATTGTCAGCTATCTTAACAGCGCTGCCTGGTTTTTCGCAAGTTTCAAAACAACCTTTTCAGCTAAAAGATTTGCAAAAGCTGGTTCATATTTCCTCGCCGCGTATTTCGCCCAGCGGGAAACAGATAGCCCTCATTACCACACGTCCCGATTGGGAAAATGATAAAACCCAGCAGGAAATAGATTTGGTACAGGTGAAAAATGGCTCTTTACGTAAATTAACTTTTCAGCGGAAAGGCTTATCTAAATTGCGCTGGTCGCCTGATGGAAAGCAGCTTGCTTTTCTTGCCAAAGATTCTAAATCCGGAAAATCACAACTTTATGTCATGCCTATGAACGGTGGCGATGCGGTTAGAATTACAAATTCTAAAACAGGTGTGGATGCTTATGCATGGAGTCCGGATGGAAAACAATTTGCTTTTATTGCGCAGGATACGGTTCCCAATCCCCAAGCCATTAAACATCATGAAGATGCTTTTCGGGTAACCGATAATAATTATCTGGTACGGAAAGCCGTTCAGCCCTGGCATTTGTGGGTTGTCCCCACAAAAGAGGGCAAAGCGAGACAGCTTACCAGAGGGAACCAGAGTTTGGGAACCGATCAGGGTTCTATGTCGGCACCGGCCTGGACTGCCGATGGGAAAGCCATCATCGTATGCCGCTTCCCCAATGTTTGGGAAGGTGACGCCTGGCATTCGGTATTGGTTTCGGTAAATGTGCAAACAGGGAAAACTACACCTTTTGTTACTGCTCAGGGAGCTGCCGAACCTGTTTTTGGCCCGGGCGGCAAAACGTTAGCCTTCTTGCGCCCACGTAACGGAGACCAGAACAACGGGTTTGCTGTGTATGTTCGCGAAAAGGGAAAAATAACGGATGTTACAGCTGCACTGGCACACAATATTAACAATTTTGTCTGGCTTCCGAATGGGCAAAACATACTGCTTATGGCAATAAAAGGAACCCGTAATGTGATGTGGGAAAAACCGTTACAGGGGAAGGCCAAACTATTGAATTTGGGAAATGTCTTTCCGGGAAGCGGAGGTGTTTCGGTTTCTAAAAACGGGATTATTGCCTTTATGGGAAGTACAACAACGCAGCCAGCCGAATTGTACGTGATGAAGGCTGCAGACAGTCAGCCTCGCAGGTTAACCCACTTCAACGCCTTTGTGGATTCTCTTTCTATCACAAAAAGTGAAAGTATAAATTGGCAACTGGATGGTTTTCGTGAAGATGGCGTTCTTACATACCCGGTAAATTTTAAAAAAGGGAAGAAATATCCCATGGTTTTGGTCATTCACGGTGGCCCCGAATGGGCTTCTACCGTAAGCTTTTCACCGCTGATACAGTTGCTGGCAGCAAAAGGATTTTTGGTTTTTCAACCCAATTATCGCGGCAGTACCAACCTGGGAGATGTTTATCAGCATGCCATTTATCGGAATACCGGAAAAGGCCCGGGTGAAGATGTGATGGCCGGCATAAAGAAAGTGGAAGAGAAAGGGATTGTGGATAAATCACGCATCGGTGTTTCGGGATGGTCTTATGGTGGATACATGACATCGTGGCTCATTGGGAATTACCCAAATGTATGGAAAGCAGCTGTTTCCGGCGCAGCACTTAACGATTGGGTAATGGATTATACCATTTCCTATTATCAAAAAGGGGATTTGTACTTTTTCGGCGGTTCACCATGGGTGAAAAAATACTGGAAAATATGGCGGGAGCAATCACCCATCGCTTATGCGGTAAAAGCAAAAGCTCCCACACTGATTATGGGTGATGCCGGTGACCCCAACGTACCCATTGTGAACAGTTACGAAATGTTTCATGCTTTGCGTGATAACGGTGTAACAACCGAATTTTATGTCTATCCGGCAAACACGCATTTCCCGCACGATATTGTTCATACAACCGACATTTATCGGCGCTGGGTGGGCTGGATGGTGAAATATTTGAAATAACAACGAATGAAATATTCTTTATATTTTTGGCCGGAAATAGCATAGCTAATGAATAAAAAATTTCGTCTTTGGGCTTCTTTTCTTTTTCTCATGGTGGGAATTGCCAGCCTCACATTATATTTTACCTCTGCTGAGAAGACCTATTCAGACCAAACCATTAAGAAGTTATCGGATAATTTACAGGCACACGTAGTCAACTTTCTTGTGGCCAATCAGGCGGCCACCGACAGCATGAAACATGATTTCGATACGCTAGACTATGCCCGTCTTTCCCAGGGCTTTTTAAACCGATATGCACTCAAAAAACTTCAGGATAATCCTGAGATACAGGGAATGATCATTTTTGGCGACCGGTTTCATTTCCTGTTTGCACGCGATAAAAATACGTGGACAGCAACTTATGACACGCTATTGAATGATACGCTGACCAATTGGGTACGGCTAAATAATAATTTAAAAGTGGTGGGACGCTGGACTGATACCTACAACTATTTTATTGACCAGGCATCTATTAACCGAACCCGTGCCCTGTTGAAACGTTCGGGCAGGCAATCGTTATGGAAAGTTCTTTTGCACAAAGGGTCTGCGCAAAAAGACTTTATTTTGTCGTCCAATATTGTCCGGCTGAAAAAGGGGGAAAGCCTGGTTTTTGCTTTTGTTTATGATTTGCGTCAGCAAAAAAAAGCTTTTTTCCCCGTTCTTGAAACAACCCATCCCATTGTGAGCCTGGTTACCCCGCTTGAGCATTTTACCGTGCCACTATATTCTACGGACACTTCTGTTGTTACCACGAGAGGGCCGGTTGTGAAACAGATAAACCTGTTGCTCAGCAACTGGGAAAAGTCATCTCATCCGTCCGAGCGTTCCTATCTGTTCATTCAGGAAGGCCGAAAATACTGGATGCATGTTGCGCTCATCCCGCACTCGCTTGGAATGCGTGCCGTATCCTACGCCACCACAGAAAAAGAGCTGAAAATGGTAGAGAATTTTAAGAAAAGCCTGTATGGTTATGCTGCGCTGTTCTTTGTTGTGGTAGCTTTTCTGTTGCTTCTTTCATCGCGAAAAAAGAAAATCCGGCCATCCGGCAAACCAATCTCTCCTTCTACAAAAAAGCCCCTTGCCGAAAGTGATCTTTTACTTATGGTTGAAAAAGGGGAAAATGAACAGGCCGAATTCAAATCTTCGTTGCGCTGGGACTACCGGGAGCAAAAGGTAAATCCCGTGCTTGAAACGGTTATCCTGAAAAGTATTGCTGCTTTTGCCAATGGCAAAGGAGGGACATTGATTATCGGGGTAAATGATGATGGGGAAATACTGGGATTGGAACCCGATTTCAACACATTGAAAAAGAAAGATGCAGACGGTTTTGAGCTGCACCTGCGCCGTCTGATAAAAAATCAATTCGGTATTTCATTTTCCACAGCACATCTCGGGATAACTTTTCCGGAAGTGAAGGGAAAGACACTTTGCGTTATCAGCATCATGCCATCGCATCATCCGCTCTATTTGAAAACAAAAAACAAAAATGGTAACGAAACGGAGAAATTTTATGTACGCATGGGCAACGCTTCGCAGGAAATAGCTTCGTTGCGCGAGATTCATCAATACATAAAAGACAGGTTTGCATAACGTGCAGGGCTATGCGAAGTGCCGCATTTCTCGTTTAATTTTTGTGCTTACAAATATATTCATTTAAAGCTATAACTTTCTCATTTACAACGAACTGCGGCATGACGCATAGGTGGTGTTGGCAGCTGGCTTTTAACGTAATTTTTCTATCTTTTCAGGGTTTTGTCGTGTGTCAAATACGTTGACTATGTTTATTCTGTTTTTAATTGCGTTGACCCAATAAACTTCTAGTTCCATTTTTTTCGTAATTCAGTTGCCTTGACAACATTATCTTCTCGTGAAT
>WFNG01000141.1 GCA_015488735.1 Bacteroidales bacterium
TGCCTGGCTGCCCAGTACAGCAAAAACGCTCCCAGAATATGTATCAGGGCAAAGAGTTTATTGGGACTAATCCAGCGGTCGGCCACAATTCCCAAAAGTCCGGGCATAAAAAGAGAGCCAATGCCCATTGTCATAAAAATAGCACCAATCTGTTCGCCACTGAAATGCAGGGTTGCCCCGAGATATTTTCCAAAGGAAAGAAGCCATGCACCCCAGACAAAAAACTGCAGGAAGTTCATGACAGTAAGTCTAAATTTAATTCCCATAATGGTATTTTTTATATTTTACTCTATGTTTATGCAAAAAAATTAGTCGCAAATGTAAGCTAAAAAACCAAAAACTTTCAAATCTGACAATGAGAAATATAATTTAGAACCATTTGAACGAAATATAAAACGGACAAATAAAAAATTTAAGTATTTGCTTTTTTTTATTCAACATTCTTTGTTCAACATTCTTCGTTCAACATTCTTCGTTCATCACTCCTCTGTCATTCCCACTCGATAGTTGCCGGCGGCTTGGAGCTGATGTCATAAACCACACGGTTGACGCCTTTTACCCGGTTGATGATGTCGTTGGAAACTTTGGCCAGAAATTCGTAAGGCAAATGTGACCAGTCGGCGGTCATGCCATCGGTAGAGCCTACAGCCCGCAACGCTACCACGCTCTCGTAAGTGCGCTCATCACCCATTACGCCAACCGATTGAACAGGAAGCAACACCGCAAGTGCCTGCCACACTTCATTATACAGGCCTTCCTTTCTAAGGCTTTGGATAAAGATGTCGTCCACATCCTGTAAGATGCGTACTTTTTCGCGGGTTACATCGCCAAGAATGCGAATGCCCAAACCGGGGCCGGGAAAAGGATGTCTTTTGAGCAGATGATCCGGCATGTTGAGGGCACGGCCGATACGCCGCACTTCATCTTTAAATAAGGTATTCAGCGGCTCCACAATTTTTAGTTTCATAAAATCGGGCAGGCCCCCCACATTGTGATGCGATTTGATGGTGGCAGACGGCCCTTTCACCGAAACTGATTCGATGACATCCGGATAAATGGTGCCTTGTGCCAGCCATTTTACATTTTTAATACGGTGGGCTTCCCGGTCGAAAATTTCGATGAAAGTTTTACCAATGGCTTTGCGTTTTTTCTCCGGGTCGGAAACACCATTTAGCGCATCCATAAATGCATCCGAAGCATCCACGCCTTTCACGTTCAGCCCCATGTCTTTGTAGGATTCCAGTACGGAGGTAAATTCATTTTTTCGCAAAAGGCCGTTGTCCACAAAAATGCAGTATAGATTTTTTCCGATGGCTTTGTGCAGCAGGACAGCAGCCACCGAAGAGTCCACGCCGCCCGAAAGTCCCAGCACCACTTTGTCGTTTCCCAATTTCTGCTGTAAACCGGTTAATGTGTTTTCGATGAAGGAGCCGGGAGTCCAGTTCCGGGAACAGCCGCAAATGTCGGTTACAAAGTTTTTCAACAGCGTCATTCCTTCTTCCGAATGATACACTTCGGGATGAAACTGGATGCCATAAGTCGGTTCGCCGGCAATTTGAAATCCGGCTACCTTCACGCTTTCCGTGCTGGCAATAACCTGATATTTTTCCGGTAGTTTTAGGATGGTATCGCCATGCGACATCCAAACCTGGCTTCCATCGGAAAGACTTTTCATGAGCGGGCAGGAGGTATCGCGAAAGCCGAGGTTAGCGCGACCGTATTCTCTGATTTTTGAAGGCATGACACTGCCGCCATCGTGCTGTGCCAGAAATTGTGCACCATAGCACACACCGAGCAGCGGGTATTTGCCACGAATATTCGATAAATTCGGAACAGGGGATTCCGGATCATGTACCGAAAACGGACTTCCCGAAAGAATCACGCCTTTCAGTGAAGCGTCAATAGGTGGAATTTTGTTAAAAGGATGAATTTCACAGTAAACATTTAACTCCCTAAGCCTCCGTGCAATAAGCTGGGTGTATTGGGAGCCGAAATCGAGGATGAGAATGGTTTCTTGCATGTTGCAAAGATAAGGAGTTTGGAAAGATGGGCAACTCCCGGAAGCAGATTTGCATGTTGCTTTAAGTCCGCAAGGTGAATTTAATTGAGATGATCAACCTGTTCTATTTTTTGTAAGCGCGACTTGTACTCTTTTGTGGAGATGTCGTTTTTCCAGTGTCCTGAAATCCGTGCGATTCCTGTAAACAGAAGAAAGATCAGGATGATAAAAGCAGCTATCATCCCTGCAGACAAAGGTTTTTTCCGTTTGTAAACTCTCAGTGCGAGTGTGTCTGGTTCAGGACAAACCGAGGTACAGGTGAGGCAGGCCGTACATTCATCTGATTTAACACGTATTTTGCTGTGCACGGGAATATTAGCCGGACATGCCTCGGTACATGCACCACAGTCCGTACAGGTATCCGGATTACGGGTGATTTTTGCCGGGCTGAACAGACTGACAAATCCCATTAATGCACCGTAAGGACAAAGATACCGACACCAGAAATTTTTGATGACTACCGATAAAAGTACCAGCGCGAGAATAACGCCGAGAGCAAACATTGAAATGTGTTCAAAAAAGAAAAGCATGAGTATGTCGGCCACACGGTTGTATGTTCCGTAGATGAAATTGTGCAGCACTTCAACATTCATGTTCATGAAAATACCCCAGGCGAAAAAAATCAGGATAATGTATTTAAGGCTGCGCAACGGATAGTCGAGCCAGCGGGGTAATGTCAGTGTTTTCCCGAAAAGCCGGCGGCCACCTTTCCATAGATATTCCGACAGTAATCCGACAGGACAAATCCACGAGCAAAAAGATCGTTTCAGCAACAGTCCGATGACAACAAAAACAAGGAAAAGTACCAGCCCTGCCGGATGAATGGTATTGAAATCGCCGGACAGAACCCAGTATTTCAACCCCATTAACGAACTGATGGGAAGAAAGGCTTCCACACCCGGAGGCCGGGTTACGGCAGCTCCTCCATTTTGCAAATAATTGACAAAGCGGATAAACCGCCAGCCGGTATACAACGTTGTTACTAAGAAAAATAGTTGAACGCCTAACCGTATTCTCTGGCTGTCATTGTATCCGGCTGCTTTGGGTTTGAATTTTCGAAATTGAAAAACACTTTTTCTTTTCATGCTTTCTGTTTTGGGGATACTTTGTTATTATTCCTTTTTACAAAGGAAAGGAAAAAAATTAAAAAGGGCTATTAACCAGAGTTTGATATCAGGGCAAACGC
>WFNG01000142.1 GCA_015488735.1 Bacteroidales bacterium
ACATGGCGGGATGGCGACTGGGAATGCTGGCCGGTGATGCAGCATACGTAAAAGCTGTTTTACAGGTGAAAAGCAACATGGACTCGGGGATGTTTAAACCGTTGCAACTGGCCGCAGTAAAAGCATTGGAGCAACCACAAAGCTGGTATCGCGAGCTGAATGAAATTTACCGGGAAAGGAGAAAAGTGGCTTTCGGGATTCTGGATTCCCTGAAGTGCACTTTCAACAAAACTCAGGTGGGCATGTTTGTATGGGCAAAAATTCCGGAAAACAGTCCGGGTTCGGAACAGTTTTCAGATATTATTCTGAAAAACAGCCACGTATTTCTGACCCCGGGGTTTATTTTCGGCCCTGCCGGTGAGCGTTATGTGCGCCTTTCGCTTTGCACAAAAAAAATCCGTTTGCTGGAAGCGGCATCAAGAATTAAAGAAAAAATAAACATGAAACAGGAGGTATTTTCAAGATGAAGGTTTGCGTTGTAGGAATAGGACTTATAGGCGGCTCCATGGCGCTGGACTTGAAAAAGCGCAGTTTTGCAGAAAAAATCATCGGCGTGGATATTAATCCGCAACATGCCAACATTGCCAAACTCAGTAAGCTGGTAGATGAAACCATGGATCTGGAAAAGGCCGTCGGGTCATCGGATTTAATTATAGTTGCCACACCCATTGATGTAACCAAAAAGTTGTTACCGGAGATTTTAACCCTTTGCGCGGGAACGGACAAAGTGGTGACGGATGTGGGTTCTACCAAAGCCGGTATTTTACAAAAGGTAAAAAACCATCCCAACCGGGCGCAATATGTGGCATCACACCCCATGGCCGGGACGGAATTTTCGGGGCCACTCGCTGCCATCAGTCGGTTGTTCGATTACAAAACAGCTATCATCTGCGACAGCCAAAACAGCACATCCCAAGCGTTGGAAATGGTAAAACAGATGTATGACACGCTGCACATGAAAGTCATTTTCATGCAACCGCACGAGCATGATGTGAGCGCTGCTTATGTGTCGCACATTTCACATATCTCAGCTTTTGCCCTGTCGCTGGCAGTGCTGGAAAAAGAAAAGGATGAAAAACGGATTCTCGACCTTGCCAGTGGTGGTTTTGCTTCCACCGTACGACTGGCAAAAAGCTCTGCCGAGATGTGGGTTCCGGTTTTCGACCAAAATTCAGATTACGTATTGGAAGTGCTGGACACTTACATTGAAAAGTTGGGACAGTTTCGCCAGGCTATTCAGGAAAAAAACCATGATGAGCTGACGCAACTTATTCAGGAATCAAATAAAATCCAAAAAATACTTTAAAAATATACTATCATGCCAAAGAATTTGCAAATCAAACCGTTAACGGAATGGAAAGAGTACAACAAACGCCCCTTTGTTGTTGCCGGGCCGTGTAGTGCCGAATCTGAAAAACAAGTTATGGAAACGGCCATCGGTTTAAAGAAGACAGGGAAAGTCGATATGCTGCGTGCCGGTATCTGGAAGCCGCGCACACGTCCCAACAGTTTTGAAGGCGTTGGTGTAAAAGGACTTCCCTGGTTGAAAAAAGCCAAGCAGGAAACCGGCCTTCCGCTGACCATCGAGGTAGCCAATGCCAACCATGTTTATGAAGCATTAAAATATGGTGTGGATATTTTGTGGCTTGGCGCACGAACCACGGCCAATCCGTTTGCTGTGCAGGAAATTGCCAATGCCATCGAAGGAGCTGATGTGGGTGTTTTGATTAAAAATCCGGTAAACCCCGACCTTGCTTTGTGGATTGGCGCCATCGAGCGTATCTACCAGGCCGGTATCCGGAAAATAGGATTAATTCATCGCGGGTTTTCAACTTACGAAAAGACCAATTATCGAAACCTGCCCCAATGGCAGATTCCCATAGAAATGAAAAGTATTTTACCTGAAGTTCCCATGCTGAACGACCCAAGCCATATTGGTGGTGATGCTGCCCTGTTGCAACGCCTTTCCCAAAAAGCCATGGATTTGAACTTTGATGGTTTAATGATTGAATCACATATTCATCCGAAAGAGGCACTCAGTGATGCCAAACAACAGATTACACCGGAAGAATTGGGCGTTTTGCTTGATAAGCTGATTATAAGAAGTCCACGGCCCCATGACGAACAACAACTAAATGTTCTGGAAGAATTGCGTGGAAAAATTGACTGGCTCGACAACCAGCTTCTTGATCTTGTTGAACAGCGTATGCAAGTGGTTGAAAATATCGGCGAATACAAAAAGCGTAATAACATCAGTATTCTGCAGAACAAACGCTGGGAAGATATTATCTACAAAAGTATTGAAGAAGGTGCCAAAAGAGGCTTGAGCCGTGAATTTATCAACCGTGCTTTCAAAGCCATACATCAGGAATCCATCAACCATCAAATGGAAATTTTGAACGGGGTGCCGAAAAAGCGATAATACCAAATTGGTTTAACAGAGGGAGGTAAAAATCCTATTCTTTAAAGAAATCCTATGGGCTTTGATATCACAGCGGTTTAGTTACATTTCCAATATATAACGCATTGCCAATATCATTTTCAAGGATTTCGATGGAAGGAAAAGACTGGTTCATCTCGTCTTTAAAATACTTTTTAAAATGTATATAATCACTGCGTTCCAGCCATTCGAGCAGTACTACGGCAGGAGGCGATTTTTTGTAAAAGTCATGAATCACCACAGCTTTCCGGGCTACCCTTTTCATTTCGGTGAGCAGCTGTTTTCTCTTTTCATATTTCATGCCATGCAGCACAAAAGTTGCGGTTACAAT
>WFNG01000143.1 GCA_015488735.1 Bacteroidales bacterium
ACACACTGGCGACTAAAAAAGTAGAGCCCATAACCAAAAATTACAACCCTTCCATCAACAATGCCTGGTGGAACCCCATTGACCATAAAATCTACTTTTTAAGTCAGGATAAATCTTATGTGGACATTTGGAAATACGATCCAACCAGTCACAAGTTTACCAAACTCCCCATGAAAGTGGATGTGGTGACACAGGTAAGTTTTGCCCATAATGCCCCCGTCATGAGTTATTCAGGAAGCAGTATCTCCTACCCCGCTACTGGTTGGCTATATAACCTGAAAGATAACAAACAAACCGAGGTTGCCAACCCTGAGAAAGCATATTTTGCCCACATTCAATTCGGGAAAACCGCCAACTGGAACTTCAAAAACAAACAGGGTTACACCATTCAGGGACGTATTTACTATCCGCCGAATTACAATCCCGAAAAAAAATATCCGTTATTGGTTTATTATTATGGTGGAACAGTTCCCACCTCGAGGGATTTCGGCGGTCGTTACCCGAAAAACCTGTTTGCCGCCATGGGATACATCGTTTACGACTTACAACCCAGCGGTGCCATAGGTTATGGACAGGATTTTTCCGCACTGCATGTAAACGGCTGGGGTAAAGAAAATGCCAGCGACATCATCGAAGGCACCAAGAAATTCATCAAAGCCCATCCACAAGTGAACCCGAATGCAGTAGGCTGTATGGGCGCTTCTTACGGAGGATACATGACCATGTGGCTGCAAACACAAACCGATATATTTACGACTGCCATTGCCCATGCCGGTATCAGCGATATCACTTCCTATTGGGGCCAGGGTTACTGGGGCTACTTGTACAGTTCGGTAGCTTCCGCCAACAGTTTTCCGTGGAACAACAAAAAACTATACGTTGACCACAGTCCGTTGTTCAATGCCGAAAAAATCCATACCCCCATGTTGCTCATTCAGGGTACTGCAGATACAAACGTGCCTACAGGTGAAAGTATTCAGCTTTACACCGCCTTAAAACTTCTCGGACGTCCGGTTAAATTTGTAGAGGTAAAAGGCCAGAATCATCACATTGTCGACTATAACAAACGGATATTGTGGCAACGTACTATTTTTGCCTGGTTTGCCAAATATTTGAAAGGTCAGCCCCAGTGGTGGAATAACATGTATCCTCCAAAAGATCTCTAATATAGAGCTTTTTTGATTCATATTCACCAGAATCAGTGGCCAAACAATTCCTGTAAAACAGAATATAAAACAATATAGCCGGAGGTATCAGCCTCCGGCTATCAATGTAAATCATAAATCAGGCAAAACACTTTTATCTTTCTATTCGAATGGATTTAAAAACGAAACATGAATTTCTCCGTTTCCTTTCAGGATATCTGACGGAAAATCGCAGACAGCTTTTCGACAAAGTTATTCAATACCGCACGCGTCATATAACGGTTGTACTTGAAGACATCTTCCAGCCTCACAATGCCAGTGCTGTTTTACGCAGCGCTGATCTCACAGGCATTCTGGATGTTCATATCATCGAAAACCGAAATAAGTACAGTGTTAATCCGGAAGTGGCCATGGGCTCCTCCAAATGGCTGAATCTGAATAAGTATAACGAGACAGAAGACAATACGCTGGCTGCCTATGATGCTTTGCGTAAAGCCGGCTACCGTATTGTGGCTACCACACCCCACACCCACGATCAAACGTTGGACGAGATTTCCCTAAAAGGGAAAATGGCATTGGTTTTCGGAACAGAATTAAAAGGACTTTCCGAAACGGCCATCGCCAATGCTGATGAATATCTGCGTATACCCATGTACGGATTTACAGAAAGTTACAATATTTCCGTTTCCGCTGCACTGACACTTTTTACCCTTACAGAAAAAATGAGGAAATCTCAGATACCGTGGCAGTTAAGTGCAGAAGAAAGACTGGATACGCTGATTGAATGGGCCAAACGTACTATCAAACATGCCGAACTTTTTGAGAAAGAATTCCTGCAAAAAAGAAAAAGCAGCTAATAATCTTGGAGTATTTGGAATTTTTAATAATTTTACAGCAGTAAAATCAAACTAATCATTCATTTAAAAATATAATACCATGGGAAAAGGTGACAAAAAGACGAAACGAGGTAAAATTGTAAACGGTTCTTACGGACGATCGAGAAGAAGATCGAAAGTGAAGAATAAATATACGAAACCGGTTGTTGCCGAGGCCCCAAAAAAAGCTAAAGCTGAAATTGCCGAAGAAAAACCTGAAGTAAAAAAGCCTGCCGCCAAAAAAGCTACTCCAAAAAAAACGACAGCAAAAAAGCCTTCTGCTCCAGTTAAATCAGAAGAAAAGGAAACAAAAAAAACTGTTGCGAAAAAAACGCCTGCCAAGAAGACTCCGGCAAAAAAAACAGTGGCAAAAGCAAAAACTGAAACTGTAAAGAAGAAACCTAAAGAAGAAACAAAAGCATAATAGGTTAATAAATACAGACGGGGCAAAAGCCCCGTTTTTTATTTGTTACCAAAACCAATGGCCAAAACTTTGAAAAGATCACCTCTGTGCTCAAAATTGTGAAACTGATCGTAACTGGCCGCTGCAGGCGACAACAAACAACAGTGCGTATCCGAAAGCCGTTTTAGACGACTGAAAACTTCCTGTAAATTTTTAACCGGGATTAAATTTCTGCGACCATCTCCGGCTTGAAAAATTTGCAACATGCGTGCTCCTGCTTTTCCCAAAAAGAAAAAGTTCTTTATTTTCGTATTCACCAGAAAATCCACAAGAGCAGTGTAATCTACCCCACGGTCAAAACCTCCGAGAACCAGTGTATCAACTTGTGGAATACTTTTTACAGCTGCTATGGTTGATTGTGGGATAGTGGAAATACTGTCGTTGTAAAAGTCGATACCGCCAAAATTCCCAACATGTTCCAAACGATGCGGCAACGCGTTAAAACCTGACAAAGCGTGTGGCAACGCTTCAAGTGAGATTCCCAGCTTATGCAAAACATTAAAAGCCAGGAGAATATTTTTTACATTGTGTTCTCCCTTTAAACCGGAGCGCTGTAATAAATCTTCCGGACGAAAAACATTTATCAAATTTTCAGAAGTTTCGCAGTAATTTGTCAATTCCAAAATTTTCTCTCCGCAAAAGGCACTGTCTCCCTGCTGCTGAAAGCGGAAAATATTTAGTTTCGCCTGTTTGTATTTTTCAAAAGAACCAAAATAATCCAGATGCTCAGGAAAAAGGTTCAACAAAACAGCTATGTGTGGACTGCTGTGTGTCATTTCCAGTTGATGGGCAGAGAGTTCATAAACAATCAGATCGCCCTTATGAATCTTTTCAATAAAATCGAAAGCCGGCAACCCTATGTTTCCCATAAGCATGCTCTTTTTACCTGTCTTCTGCAGCAAATGACATATCAGACTTGCGGTGGTACTTTTCCCTTTTGTCCCTGTTACTCCAATGGTTTGGAGGCCATACGCGCGCAGAAAAAGGTCGGTTTGAGAAGTGATTCTAGCCTTCAGGCTTTCCGGCGTATCTTTAAGTAAAATTCCGGGAGATTTCATAACAATATCGTAATCATACATTGCCTGCAAATAGTTCTCCCCAAGATGTAAGGGAGCCGGAAGATGCGCGTTAGCAATGGCTGTGTTACGGTCGGCAATGCCTATTTTACAATCTGGAAAATGCTTTTGCAGAAAATCATAGGAAGAACGTCCCTCCTTTCCAAAGCCGAGGATAAGAACAGATTTCCCTTTTGTGAATATTTCTTTAAACGGCAACATCAGCAATGACTTTTTTAATGATACGGAAAAACTTTTCCGGAAGAAAATGCTCCTGATTCAAATATTGCAGCAGTTTTTGAAAAGCCTTCTTATCCCGAAAGTCATCTCCGGAGTCGAACACACGCCGGACCAATGGAAATTGTACATCCGCCTGCCTGGCTGCAACAGATTTCCATACAGCGGCTTTTACTTCTTCCGGGGTGCCCACACATTCAAAAGGTTTCACAGCAGCCTCGCCATCCAGTTCATCCATAATCTTTCCCAGATTTTCATCCTGAAGCATATTTTTGCCGAATATTTTTTCCAGTTTTTTTTGTGATAAAAAAGGCGACAACATCACATAAGTAAACAGGCATTTTGGACATTTTCCGCACCAGCTGTCCGTTTTGCTACCTACATTACAGCTTCTGAAGCTGAAATGATGTTGGGGGAATTTTGAAAATAAGGCAGCTATCTGTAACTCGTTTAACGGGCGCAAAAAGCTGAAATAATGTAAATCGGGATGGATATATTTTTTAGTGTACCAGATAAAATCCTGTTCAAATTCAAACGATTTAGAATACTGATGGTTGATGGTAGAGTCCGGAACCGTACTTTGGTTGGCACTGCTTTCGTTGGAAAGGGCAATATTACCGGAACCTGACAAAAGGGCGGTAAAAGCTGATACAAAAGCCAGAAGTGCCGAAAACGGCGTATGCCCGTTAAGAAAACCAGCTTTGTTGAGCCTTAATAATTCCGGATCGAGTTTTCTGTTAACAATAATGGAATTTGCTTCCTGAAAACCGGCAATATTAATGGTTCGCAGACTGGCTTCGCGGGGATTTAGTAAAAATGGAATAACCTCAAAGTCACCGGCTTTTAGGAGCTCCAGGCTCACCACCGAATCTTTACCCCCGCCAATGGGAACCAATACTTTGTTTTTATCAAGTGTTACTGTCGAAATTTCTTTTGGTTTCCCTTCCGGAATTATCTCCATAAAAGAATCCAAATCTGTTTGAATTTCATTGAGATAAAAAAACTCTCCCAACCCGTTGAAGTAAAGCTTTTTCCACCAGGCTATTTGTTCTTTGTCAATATATCCGGCATGCACCAGCAACCTGGGAGGGCAGGCTGCTTTCCAGTAGCTTACCAGTTCTACCATTCCTATGTGAAAAACCAGATTCCCCACAACCTTGTCTGGCAGGCTCTCCAGGTTATATGAATCGCGAAAAGGAATTTCCATTTCCGGTTGAAACAAATATTTCCCGGCAAGGTCGAAAACAAATTTAATCTGCAAACTTGTTTTTGTCCTGAAAATTGAATAACTTTGAAACGCAAAGTAAGGATAAGCTTTTCGCAGTTTCAGAAACTTATTGTGATTGTTTGTCTTATCCAAAATCGTTTGGTATGTTTTTTGATAAAATAATTGGTGTAAAAATAATGCAATAAAAGGAAAAATGAAAATCGACCGGCTCATACAAATCAGGACCAATGATCTGAAACCTGCAAAAGGCCGGTTATTGCTATCTGAGCCGTTTATGGGCGATTATTATTTTGGCAGAGCTGTTATATTACTGGCAGAACATAACGCGGATGGCTCTTTTGGGCTCATCCTCAACAAGCCGGTAAGTAAATTACTCAACGAAGTTACAGAGGACTTTCCCGGAGTGGAAGTACCTTTGTATCTTGGCGGACCGGTTGACTCTAACAGACTGTTTTTTATTCACACACTTGGCGACCAAATCCATGACTCCGTTGAAGTTATCAAAGGGCTTTTTTGGGGTGGAAATATGGAAGATATGCTGGAACTGGCCAGGCTCAAAAAACTCACCCCGGAAAATAGTCGCTTCTTCCTGGGGTATGCCGGCTGGGGCGCCAACCAAATGGAAGAAGAATTAAAAAGAAACTCATGGGCCATCACAAGAGCCACAGCAGACATCATATTCAAAACAAAATCAGAGCTTCTTTGGAAAAAATTAACCCGAAAATTAGGAAGTGAGTATCGCCTGTGGGATAAATTTCCTGTAAACCCGAACCTGAATTAGATTTTGTCGATTCTATTTTATTATATCCAATCATTACCTGTAACTTATCTTATCCATCTAATCCATCACGTTCGAGCAGCAATATAGAATGGTGGGGTACAATAAAATATTTCTGGCTGTGATAATGGATTTCTATCGCCCCTTTTTTCAGAAAAATAGCCAAGTCACCAGGTCTGGCCTGCAACGGGATATAATTCACCTGCTCTTCTTTGCGTTTCCAAAGCTCCCCGGTATCATCCGATGGTAACGGAATGGGGTAACCTGGTCCTGTTTTCACTACGTAACCACTTTGCACCTCCTCTTTCTCTTTATAACCCGGAGGCAAAAACAACCCACTTGTGGTTTTTGTACTCTCAGGTTTAGGCTGAATCAGTACCCTGTCTCCCACCACTACCAAATTTTCCAGCCACGCTGTTTGCTTCGTTATCATAATTCCTTTACTAAAAATGCAAAGTTATGAAATGACACTGTTCCCAACCACTAATTCATCAGAAAATTTGAAATTGGTATTGTGATATGGGGAGCAAAGCAGCATTTAAAATCTGGCTCTTTCAAATATAATATTCCATTCCGTGTTACACATTGGTTCACAATAAACACAATAAATATCAAATATTTAACTTCTTACATAACAAAATAATGAGTATATTGCAGAAAATTTTAAACTTCATGTCAAGTGATTGAACTCATAATCGTTGATGATCATCCGTTAATCCTCGAAGGAATGCAGGCCATACTTGCAGATCATTCAGATATATTAATAAAAGGCGTGGCAAATAATGGCATCAAACTTCTTCAGCTTATGGAATCGGTAACCTGCGATGTGATTATTATGGATATTAACATGCCCGATATGGACGGAATTGAAACAACCAAAAATATAATCCGGCTATTTCCCGATATAAAAGTGATTGCCTTTTCTCAATACGATGATAAGTATTTTATACGCAGAATATTAAAAGCGGGTGCAAAGGGCTATCTCTTGAAAAGTACCCTTCCTAATGAAATTAATACGGCCATAAAACAGGTTTACGATGGGATGATATATCTTGGGAAAGAACTTCCCGGTTTGTATAAAAATCAATATCCCAAAAAAAGTATGCCCCTGCTGTCTTCTATAACAAAAAGAGAAATAGAAGTTTTAAAAAAGATTTGTCAGGAAAAAAGTACAAAGGAGATTGCGAAAGAACTGTTTATCAGTATTCACACGGTAGAAACCCACCGTTCAAATCTTTTGGTAAAAATAAGGGCCAAAAACAGTGCAGGACTGGTAAAATGGGCACTACAAAACGATTTAATACAATAAATTTTTTCTCTCTATGCATAGGTTTTACCTGATATTTATAATTGTCCCTATTGTATTCGTAAATCCTGTAGTGGAAGATGAGATGAAAAAAATTTATCAACTTCAGCAATCTGAGAATTCAGGCTCTGCCTATTTTTACCTTCATAAAGAAATTAAAAAAACTTATGACAAGGGCAATACAGAAAAAGGCATGAATAAACAACATGTTATCTCCAATCTAAACATACCCCGTACTTATCAAAGGATGAGGCTGCCTCGTCAGGCAATGCAGTCTGGCAGAAACCTCGATTTTGAAACATTCTGTCAAACCAGAATTGCCATTGAAAAGAAAGCCGGTCAATTTAAACAGGCATTTATTATTCCATGGCAAAAATACATAGATGAGTTACAGATAAAACATAATTCTCAAAAGTACGAGCAACCGCTGCTGGCTTTAAGAAATCAATCTCTGAAAAAAGATTTAAGGTTAAAATCGCGCCAAATTCTGTTAAACACTTTGGCAGGAAGTAGTTTTACGTTGATTTTGTTACTGGGGTTAATGATCTGGTTTTTCTTTTTTAAACAAAAAAAAGAAAAAAAGATTAACGAACAAGTTGCCAAATATCGCCAAAAGGAAAAAGAAGTTGCTGCCGCCCACGCATTGGTGATGGGTGGTGAAAAAGAACGACAGCGCATAGCAGGAGAGTTACATGACAGCTTAGGCGTACTGCTGTCTTCGGCTTGTATTTATTTTGCAAAATTTGAAGAAAATGAAGATTTGTCTAACCTGGTAAAAGCAAAAGAATTACTGAATAAAGCAAATACCGAATTACGTAGAATATCACACAACATGATGCCCGTAGTGTTGAACCGGTTTGGCTTGTGGGCAGCGATGGAAGATCTTACCGAAGAACTGTCTGATACAGGATCAATATCCATCATTCTGGAAGGTGAAAAACTTGCAAGAATGCCTGAAAATACTGAAACCATAGTTTTCAGGATTGTACAAGAGCTCCTCAACAACACATTAAAATATGCGGAAGCTACGCAGGTTGTAATAAAGTTTAAGATAACTAACCAAACGGTATTTATGGAATATCAGGATAATGGAAAAGGATTTGACCTAAAAAAAGCAGTATTGGAAAAAGGAATGGGCCTGACGGGAATAAAAAGCCAGCTAGAATTTTTGAAAGGCAGCATGAACTATACTACATCTCCGGGGAACGGCGTGGATATTTTTCTTTCTTTTCCTTTTATCGCAACATAGATTTTCCAATTCAGTCAGTATTTCCAACCTCAGAAAGCACAACTCGTGTTCAACATTCTTATGTCCACTTTCCTCTCCATGCAGGCTTCAATACCCCACCTTTGGAACATTTTGGTGTTGTAATGAAAAGCACCAGGGGTTGGCTTTTGGCAATGAAGTTGTTTAAAGTTAGCTCATTATTCCTTAGCACTAAATAAATCAGGCCAATAGACAGGACAGATGAAAATCAATTATCCCCGAAAACAACCATTTTTATTTTATCCCTGAAAACCATGATATTTCTCCGGAGAATTATGATGACTTTTGTATTTATTCAAATGTTTTCAAAATACGCTGAGAAACTATCTTGAATATTTTAAGGTCTGCCATAGATGGAGCAAAAACAAATATTGTTTCAATTAGAAATCAATACAAAGGCATCAGAAACTGGCAGTAATAAAATAAATAGGAACAACAAAAGACTTGAAGTTTCTAATATAGCTTTAATATAATTATAATTTCATCTAATAATATCATGTTATGAAAAATATACTAATTACAGGTTGCAGCTCAGGATTTGGCTTTAGTTCTGCTAAATATTTAGCGGAAAAAGGCCATCATATTTATGCAACAATGAGAAATATAAATGGAAAAAATGCAAATTCTGCTGCAAAATTGAAGGATTTTGCAAAAACCGGAAACGTCAAATTAGAAGTGTTGGAAATAGATGTAACATCGGATGAAAGTGTCAATGCTGTAAAAGATCAGATTCCCGTGATAGATGTTCTGATTAACAATGCCGGACTGGGGTTCGGAGGGGCAATTGAGGCATTTTCCTCAGCCCAGTGTTTAGCACAATTAGATTTAAACATCGTAGGAACACTCCGGACTACTAAAGCCGTTCTCCCTGGTATGCGCTCCCGCAGTTCCGGATTGATTATTCAAGTTAGTTCCGTAGCGGGACGGGGTGCTTTTCCTGGTTTTGGGGTCTATCATGCAAGTAAATGGGGGTTAGAAGGATTGAGCGAGGCCATGCGCTATGAGTTAGCTCCTTTTGGTATAGATGTTGTAATTGTGGAGCCAGGTCCATTCTCTACAAACTTTTTTGGAAATATCGTTCCTGCTTCAAGTGCCGAAGTAGCTTCAGCTTACAATCATGTGGGTGAGTTTGTTGATGGTTTTGGCAAGCAAGTAAAGAATATGTTCGACGATCCTAATATTCCTACTGACCCAATGATTGTTGTGAAAATTTTTGAAGATTTAATTAATAGCCCAAATGGTAGTCGTCCTTTAAGGACCATTGCCGGGCTGGACTTTGGTTTTCAAGCCTTGAATGACGCAGTCGAACCGATTAGAAAAGCAAACCTTAAGGCAATGGGATTAGAAGATTTTGATGGCCCACAGCGTAGAAAAATAGATACTCAATATGCTAGTTAAAGTACTGCTAGTATTTCATTTTAACGAAAATAAAAACGGGAAAGCTGAAAACCGATAAAAGTAAGCATATCATAAACACAATAAAAATGAGCCAAACAATTATAACGCGACACAAAGTAGCAAATATTGATGCCTGGATAAATGGCCATAATGAAAGGATATCGTTATTTGCCCCTGCAGTATCAGGTTTTAAAACCTTTCAAGATACAAATGACCCAAAGTCGGTGATCATGGTTATTGAAGTTACAGATTTAGAAAAACTTCAGGAAATTATCAATGACCCAAAGAACCAGAAAATAAAAAACAGACATACGGTATTGGAACCTATTACAATATCAACACAATTAGACTTATAGGAAGAATACCTTATAAATGCTGTAAACTCTTCGTCGCATGGATAGTCTCCATGATGGAGGGGAAGCAATCGCTTTGAGAGTCACAACTTCCTTAATAACAAACCATTCGTTGGCAGAAAAAAAGATGACACAATGGATTTGCGCATAGGTTTATAACTGCTTTGCAGGCTACAAAACTCTTCACGTCCAAAGACGTGTTTAACGCAATTTACTATAGAAAAAACATTATAACAATATTTATCAACTGAATACAAACAATATATAATTATGAAAAAGTTTACTTCCCTGGTATTGACAATGCTGTTTGGTACTTTTGTTTTTTCCCAGCAGCTAACTTACAAACAGAAAGCAACAACGCCTAAAGCAAACTATTATAAGATAGTCGCTTCAAACCGGGCTAAACTGTCCAAATTAAATATGCATATTCTGGTAAACGAAAAAGCTCAAAAACAATTCGAAAGATGGGCTTATTATTGGAAAGACAGGGTTTATGCTGACGGAAGCTTTCCCCCTGAGAACTTAGGCTATTTCAATGCGGGTATTCTGGACAATAATGGGAAAATTATAACAACACCAGGAGCAAAGGAAGAATCATTATCGGCAACATGGAAAAATATTGGAGCCCAGACTATCCCCGAACATAATGGTTACCCCAATTATCCGCAAATGGGGAGAGTAAATTGTTTTTTACGTCTTGCCCATCCATCAGACATGTCGCAGGACATATTGTTTGTTGGTGCTCCAGCGGGAGGTATCTGGAAATCTACGGATGGAGGAGCCAATTGGATTCCTGTTCTGGATGAAGTGGCAGGAATAGGCGTAACGGATATTGCATCGGCATCCCTTACTTATTCACCTAATGCCATAATTTATGTTTCTACAGGAGATTATGATGGTGAAAACATAAAATCAATAGGGATACTCAAATCAACTGATGGTGGTAATTCGTTTCAGTCAACGGGATTAAGTTTTCCATTAAGTGCTCAGGAAATCACTTCAAATTTACTTGTCTTGAGCAACGATACGGTAGTTGTGGGGACATCCCAGAATATTTATAAAACTACCGATGGCGGTACAACCTGGCAAAGCAAAAAGAGCAGCCAGTTTTATGAAGGTTTTGGCCGTTTTGTATCACAAGGAAGTAACATGGCCTGCATTGGCATATTCGGAGACATTTATTTTTCAAATGATCAGGGAGAAACATGGACAACCATAAAAACCGGAGGTAATGATGAAGATAAAAACGTCCTTTATCTGGAAAATGATACGTTGTATTCTGTAAATTCGACTGGCCAGTTATCTTATTTCGGGCAAAACGGGTGGATTAACCTGGGGAACCCTGTCCCTACTTACGATTCGCAAGGTGGTTATAACCAAACTTTATTGAAGGAAAATAATATGATTATAAGTGCAGATGTAAATGGTTTTCATAGTACCGATAATGGCTCAACCTGGTATCGTTCGCTGAATGGATATTGGCAAGGTCCTTCCGATTCGGGCAGTTATATTCACTCTGATTTTCATGCAATGGGCGAACTTGACAATGTATCCAATACTTATAAATACTGGGCTTGTAACGATGGTGGCTTAAGCTACATAGAATACAGCAGTGCAGGTGCGTTTAAGCCAACCATTACCTATAAATCTGAAAAATGCATTGTCACACAATTATATTCAGTTGCAATTACACCAAATAATGCTGATGGTAATATGTTACAAGGAAACCAGGACAATGATGGGTTCAGCCGTGAAATGCATAATGGCAGCATGAAATGGATTGCAGCAGCGGCGGGTGATGGTACAGCAACAGCCATTGACTATACAGATCCTAAGATAAGATATCTGGGAAGTACGAAAGGCAGCTTATCCATTGCTTTTAATGGATTTTCAGGAAATTATCAGGGAGCACAGGAAGTTCAGATACCAGGTGCCAATTTTATCTGGCCCTTGGAAATGAGTACCACGAATCATAATAAATTATATGGAGGAGGGAATGATGTTTATTTACTCGATGCTTCAGATAATTACTCCGTTAGGGCACTGAATGCCGGAACAGGAAAGGTTTCTTTTATCAGCACGCACAACGATGGTATTTTTGCAATTGGCGAAAGTGCTGTAACAAAGAGCCTTGATGGTGGCCAGTCCTGGAACACAATAAACGGACCAGGCACAAAGATAAATTCAATAGACTTCTCTGGTATCAATCCCAACGCCGTTTATGCAACAGCCAGAGGATATATTGATGGACAAAAAGTTTATAAATCTTCAGATGGTGGTCAAACATGGGATAATATTTCTGCCGGGCTGCCAAATATTCTAATGAAAGAGGTATTAATCGCTCAAAATAAAAGTCAGGAAATTCTATACCTTGCTACGGAACTAGGCGTATATTCAAAAATAGGTGATGGACAATGGACAAAACTGGGGGGGAACACGTTACCCAATGTAATCGTAAATGACATAGATATTAACTATGCAGAAAATGCTTTGGTTGCTGCAACTTTTGGCAGGGGACTATGGCAACTTGACATCTCCTCTCTGGTTGGCATTGATGAAAAAGGATTTCCCGAAAATGAAAAACCCAGCGTTTTCCCCAATCCTGTATCACAAAATGTTATTCATATAAAACTATTAAATTTCAAGAACCAGAGTGGCTTCAGCTACCTTATTTATAATATTGTAGGGGGAGTAATACAAGAGGGAAAATTGTTGGGCATGGAAAATGCGATTAATGTATCATCAATAGCAAAAGGAGTATATATGATTAAAATATCAAATAGAGATCAACAAACTTATGTACAGAAAATTGTTAGAAATTAGAATAAGAAAACAAAACTTATTCAAGCTGGTCCTTTTCCTTTCTATGGTATCTTTTTTGATTTCGTGTGGAACAATGGGTATCCAATCTTCCAGTTATACAATTGTATATCCCGGCATTCCATCCGGAAAAACATATACTGCTTATGAGACAGTATTTTATTCAAAATATAGTTTTAGCATTCAGAAAATTACCATTGGAGGCAGGGCAATCCGGAACTATTCAATACAAAATACCAAAACACAGGTATTCGTTGATGTTAAAAAGAATGATTACGAGGGAGGTAGTTACAAGCTAATAGCAAAAACATACGGAACAAGTATGCACAAAGGAGAAAATATTGTTTCGATTAAAATAAATCAAAAAGGAAAGGTCAAAGGCATTTCTGCAAAGATTATAAAAAAGGCATCAATTCACAGGAGGCAATATAAATTGAAGTATAAACAGGTTCAAATATAAGGGATGAATAAATGAAAATCAGAAAACAATAGCTCATGGACTTGCACAGGTACTGGCCAGCAATGTTGCTATAAGGGGCAATCAGTTTGAGAAAAATTGTGTGCCATTCTGTTGGTTCAAACAAACATAAGAGAACATCATCCGCTATATGGTTTTTCAAAAATAACAATAACTACTCATGATAAAATTCTTTGGAAAAATAAGGCGGCAAATAGTAACCGAAAACCATCTCCACAGTCGGCTGAGTAAATTTAAAAGCTACATATTGTATGCTGTCGGTGAAATTGTTCTTGTGGTAGTTGGGATAGTAATCGCTTTACAAATTAATAACTGGAATCACATCAGGATTCAAAATATTGAATCAATTTTTCTCAAGAACAGATTGCTAATAGAGTCAAAAAAAAACATACAGAATCTTAATGGCGAAATAGCCGTAACTGAAAGTCTAATTGAAAAATCAAACTTCTTTTTATCCATGTTTAGTACACAATATCTTGAAAAAGATATTAGGTTAATAGATAGCTTGCTTTATGATCTCCTTGTAACACCTAATTATGAATTTAGTTCCTCCACACTGGATGAAGCATTGAATACAGGGAGAGTTTCCATTATAAGATCAGATTCTATCAAACTGCTGCTGTATAATATTCCACGGCTTATGGTTGAGATTAGAAATTCAGAAGAAGAGTTAAACCTAAGTACGGAAAATCATTTGATACCCTATCTCTATGAAAAGATATCTTTTAGGCAAATAGATAATAAATTTTCACCTGATGCCCAATTAGTAGGCAAAAGTAAATTAAAAGTTGTAGATAACAGAATAATTCTATCGGAATTGGTGTTTGAAAATATGGTGGACAATAGAGTGTATATTTTGGGAGGTGTATTGTTTGCGTATAAACGGTTACACGCTACACTTGTCAAGCTGGTAAAACTTGTGGAGATGGAGAAAAAGAAAAAGGAATAGCACCAGGCGCAACTAATAGAACGTTCTCTAATTATCATAAAAAGAATGCTATACCAGTATTCAGAGATTGTATTTCCAATGATTGTGCAAACTTTATCTGCTATAATTAATAACCTGAGTTGGAAACAAGAAATCTTATCTGGTTTGAATTGTTGTTTTTCAAAAATATTGAATAACACAGGGATATATTTTGTGTTACCTTGTGAAACCCTTTTGGGA
>WFNG01000144.1 GCA_015488735.1 Bacteroidales bacterium
TCGGTATTGGTGAGTGTAGCACCATCAAAGGGCTGAGCCCAGATCCGTGGAACGACTATGAGTATATTTTGCAGGAAATGCAAAAACATCCCGAGCCTTTTGATATTTGGCTGAATGAGGGTTTGAAGGATTTTCCTTCCATCCGTTTCGGGCTGGAAACAGCTTTGCTCGACAGGCAAAAAGGCGGGAGGCGTATTTTGTTTCCCTCTGCTTTTACCGAAGGACGCGCAGGCATTCCCATCAACGGACTGATCTGGATGGGCGAATCAGATTTTATGAAAAAACAGATACAGGAGAAGTTGGAGGCAGGTTTTCGTTGTGTTAAGCTGAAGATTGGGGCCATTGACTTTGAGAAGGAACTGGAACTGTTGCGGATGATACGAAAAGAGCATCCTGAAAATGAACTGGAATTGCGTGTGGATGCCAACGGTGCCTTTTCGCCGGGTGAGGCGCTTGAAAAACTAAAACGGCTTTCAGATTTTGGGCTACATTCCATCGAACAGCCCATCAGACAGGGACAATGGGAAGAATTGGCAAGGCTTTGCGAAAAATCACCGGTTCCCATTGCTTTGGACGAAGAGCTGATCGGGTTGAAAACCAACAATGAAATTCAAACAATGCTGGAAACCATTCGTCCGCAATATCTTGTCCTTAAACCTTCGCTGCTGGGCGGTTTTAGCCGCAGCCGGCAGTTTATTGCCGCAGCGGAGCAGCAGGGTGCCGGCTGGTGGGTTACTTCGGCGCTGGAAGGCAACATCGGGCTGAACGCCATTGCCCAGTGGATTTTTTTGCTGGAAAACCCCATGCCACAGGGACTGGGTACAGGGCAGCTTTTTACCAACAATATTCCATCGCCGCTTTTTATTGAGGGCGACCAACTGAAATTTGATCCTGAAAATCGCTGGGACCTCCAAACGATATTACATGGCAGTTAAAAAATAGGGAAGCTATTGTTTTTCCGGATTTGCAATCCGGAAATTAAGGGGCTTTAAGATTTGCAATCTTTCTTTCTTCCATGCAGTGTTGGTCGGATTACAAATCATTGGTTTTCTTTAACATTCGGATTTCAAATCCGAATGAGCTTTTGGTAAGCAAATGAATTGCGGTCTTTGCGCTTTCTTTGCGGTTTTGGCGTGAACCCTCCAAAACTACCTTTTTATTAACGCTTCAAATTTGGTTGTTTGAAACAATACAGGATAGCCGGCACTTGATAAAAAAAGTTATTTTCGTGCGGTAAACAGAGAGGATTTGAAACACGAAAAAAAAATATTGCGCCTCAACACACAGGCTTTTGATGAGGCCTGGCATCTGAAATATGCCTACACCCATCTGAACGGCAACTGGTCGCCGGCACCATGGAAGAAAGCGTTGATGTATTTTGTCATCGATTGGCTATCCGGTTCGGATGAAATAATGGCACAGACTTCCGGTTCCACAGGTCGTCCGAAGAAAATACGCCTGCAAAAAAAGTTCATGAAAGCCAGTGCCCGTATGACGCTTGATTTTTTCAGTTTAAAACCCGGGGATAAAGCCCTGCTTTGCCTTCCCATCCGATATATTGCCGCCAAAATGATGATGGTACGGGCTTTTACGGGCAAGCTGGATTTATATTGTATTGAGCCGAAACTTTATCCATACAGTACATGGACTCCTAAGCTGGATTTTGCTGCTATGACACCGGCACAGACGGAAAAACTGCTGGAAACAAAGGAAGGAACGGCCTTTCTGAACCGAATTAAAAAACTGCTACTGGGCGGGTCGTCACTTTCGCCTTTGCTGGAAGAAAAATTACAATTTTTGGAAACTGACGTATGGCATAGCTACGGCATGACCGAAACCATGTCGCATGTGGCATTGCGAAAAGTGAACGGAACGGACAAAACAAACGGTTTCAGTGCGTTGCCCGGTGTTTCGTTAAGCCAAAACAGCGAGGGGTGTCTGCGTATCACCGCCCCGCATCTGGGCATCGATAATATGGAGACACATGATGTGGTTGAACTCTCAGGCGATGGCAGTTTTCGTGTGTTCGGCAGGACCGACAATGTCATCAACAGTGGTGGGGTGAAGTTATTTCCCGAACAAATTGAACAAAAACTCGCAAAGTGGATTTCAGTCCCTTTTTATCTCGTTGCACAGCCTGATAATTTGCTTGGCGAAAGGCTGTTATTACAGATTGAATCGGAACCGTGGCCTGAATCCAGAATAGAAAAGTTACGGCAGCAGATGAAATTACATCTCGAAAAGTTTGAGGTTCCGAAAGAAATCGTTTTTGTAATAGCATTCCGGAGAACGGATTCGGGAAAGGTTGTCAGGGAGAGATGAAATTGGCAGGACAGGGGAAACAGGTCCAAGCGGACGCTTGAACCATTGTTGTGGATGCTTGAACCATTGTTGTTCAGGTAGAGCAGGTCCAAGTGGACACTTGAACCAGTTAGGTGGACACTTGAACCAGTTAGGCGGACACTTGAACCAGTTAGGTGGACACTTGAACCAGTTGGGCGGATACTTGAACCGGGTGGTTCATTGATTATTTTTTGCAGTTCAGCTTGTAAATGAAAAACAGCGAAGAAAGGACCAGCAGCATAAACAAGGCAAAAAAGGGTGAGAAACCAAAGTGTTTGATCAGCCAGCCGCCTCCCAGCGGGAATAGCGTGGGGAGAATACTTCCGGCACCGGCAATGCCGGTATAAAGCGTGCGGTTTTTAGTACCCGAAATCTCTAATAAAACCCCATTCATGGAAATGCTGTAAGCGGTAAAGACAATGCCGCCAATAAAAAAGATAACGGCGAGTGACGGAACACGAAAAGGCAGCAGCATAAACAAAGGCAGTAAAAATGCGAGTATTGCTCCGCCGTAAAGCAGGTTACGGTATTTGTATTTTCCGGCAAGCAAAAATAAAATAAGTGCTGTGAGTACACTTCCAATAATTTTTACGAGCAAAAACCAACCTGTGGTGGCACTTTGCGTATGGTAAATTTCTTTGCCATACAAAATGACAAAAGGAAGCAGAGTAATGCTAACACCCATGGTGTTGATAAAACCAAGGAAGTATTTTAATTTGGGATTTTGTTTTAGTTCTGTTTTGATAAGTTGCAGAAAATGTTTCGGATTCCTAACTGTCAGTTTTGAAGGAACTACCTCACGCAAATGCCAGAATCCCAGTGAAGCCATAAGCAAAGCCCCAAATGCGACAAAGTACATAATGGCATAATTGTGGGGATAATCCATGGTGGTCAATACGCGTTTGGCAGCGAAAGCTGCCAACAACAAAACAATACCGTTGATGGCCTGTCGCAGCGAGAAAAAAGGTTTCCGCAATTCAGGTAATACTGATTTCCCGAAAATGTCCATATAACTGACATTGGCAAAGGCTCCGCTCAGCGAAAAAATGGAAATAAGCAGAAAAATGAGCCAGATAATGAGGTTTGGATGCAACAGCGATGAAAAGTAAAGCATGAGTCCCATGCCAAGTAGTGCCAAAATCCGCATGTTGATGCCGAGTAGCAGGAATCCTCGTTTGTAGTGATAGTTACTGATAAAAGGGGCAAAAATAAGTTGCGTTATGCTGGAACCACCCAGCATAATGGCTGTCATAATACCAATCTGTACCGCTGTGCCTCCCGCATCGACCAGCATGGACGGGATGACGGTGTCGGTATCCATAAACGGTCGCGACAAAGCCAGAAACGCAGCATGCCACAGCAGGGAGTAAAAATTACGTTTAGATATTTTAGGTGTTAATGTCATAAATTGAAAAATGAGCTGCAAAGATATTGAACTTTCGGATGGCTCTACTTCAGAATAGGTGAATTTTCGACGGTTGTGGAAGACGTTAGAAAGTCTTACAAGGGTATGTCAAATGGTAATCTGGAAACCATTCCGGGAAAAGTGCCTCAAATGTTAAAAAGATAAATTTTTCTATTTTTACTTGTTTTTTTTCTATTTTTGGGTGTTTGATTAATTATTCAGCCAAAGCTATAAGTCAGGTATGCATTATGCGTAATTGTCAACAGTGTTAAATGATTAGAAATCTGCGAATTAAATTTAATGAAGCCTGAAATGACCATCATTTATCTGTTTGCATGAATAAAAATGAACATATAAATGTACTATAACATATAATATAAAATAGAAGCCATTATACATAAAATCAATTAATCTTTACTAATAATTATGAAAAAAATATTTATCCAAACGATTATTCTTCTTGCCGTACTTTTTACGACCGGCTGTGCCTCCACCTATAAAGCCATTAACCCGAGGCAGCTTTATTACACGGCACACAGTTCTAAAGACAGTCTCCTTATTTCGTACAAATACAACGTATTGCAGGAAAAAGGGAATAAAAAACTGGCGAAAAAAGAGTTACGAAGAGGAGTACAGGTAATCGCTATCAAGTTGACGAATAACACTGACAGGACGATAAATGTGCACGATGACCTTATTTTTTATGCCGGAGACACACCGATTTATCCCATGCAGCCTGTGGATGTGAAAAACAAAGTCAGGCAAAGCGTTTTTTCTTATTTGCCATATTTGCTGCTTACATTTACTTCTGTAATTTTTTCCAATGGCAATTCTTCCGTTGCCGTTCCTGTGGGTATCGTTATCGGGCCGGGTGTTACCGCCGGAAATATGGCTGTGGCTGCAACGGCCAACAAAAGGTTTTTGAGCGAGTTGAACGAATACAATATTCTGGACAGAAATATCAGACCGGGAGATACTGATTTCGGCATTATCGGTGTGCAGAACTCCAATTTCGGGCCGATTTCCGTACGGCTGAAAAATGAAAAATAGATTATGCAATTCACTCAAAAACTGGTTCACGGAAAGCTTATCAGGCGCTATAAGCGTTTCCTGGCCGATGTAGGGCTGGATGATGGAACGATAGTAACAGCTCACTGTACCAACTCCGGTACAATGAAAACCTGTCTCGAAACAGGTGCACCGGTTTGCCTTACTCCTGTGAACGATCCCAAACGAAAAACAAAATTTACCTGGGAAATGATTTACATGAACGGAGGCTGGATTGGCATCAACACTTCGGTTCCGAACCTGCTGGCTTACGAGGCCATCCGAGATGGAAAAATTGAGAAACTCTCCGGCTACACTTTCGTGAAAAGGGAGGTTACTTTCGGCGACAGCCGGTTTGATATTTATGCTGAAAATGAGCAGGAAAGGTGTTTTGTGGAAGTAAAGAACGTAACCATGAAAGCAGGAGAATTTGCACGGTTTCCGGATGCCGTTACCACCCGTGGGCGGAAACATCTGGAGACCCTGATGCAGGTTAAAAAGCAGGGAATACGTGCCGTCATGCTCTATGTCGTTCAGCGTATGGATGTGGAAAAATTCGGTACGGCCAACAATATCGACCCGGACTATGCCCTGACGTTGCAAAAAGCTCACGCTGCCGGTGTGGAGATTATCCCTGTTCAGGCAGCTGTTTCGCCGGAGAAGATTGAGATTGTCAGAGAATTACCTTTCGTATTATAGTTTATTTTTTCATTCTGTTTTTCACCACGGAAGTAGCCGCTTTTACGGAAAAACGTGCCAGCTGTTCCAACACGAAAGGTAAATTATCCATGGGAATCATGCTCACCGTTTCTTTGATGGGAATAACCTTGTGCAGCCGGAGATTTGCTTTCATTATCCAATCCATGGTAAACTCGTTGCGCATCCAGTATTTGCTTTCTTCGCCCATCGCGTTCAGCCATTTTACACCCCCGTCCCATTTACCTTTGCTTTTGATAAAGTAAAGCGAAAAAGCTCCTATAATTTTTTGAAAGTTAAGGGTTTCCTGATCGCGCAACGAATCAGCAACTTTTGATAAAGTCTTTTGATCCAACGCGTTTTTTTTCATTGCTTTTGCAATACCCTTTGCAAAGGTTTGATGTTGTTTCAGTATTTCATTGAAGCCCATTCCACAGCCATCGGGATTTAGCATACCGGAAGCGCCAAAGAAAATAATGTTATCCAACGCATATTTTTTAAGAGAGCCGGAAACAATAGTTCCGCCAAGGTTTTGAATTTTCTCCCCGTTAGGCTCCAGCTCTGCTATGGTTTTATTGAAAATTTCCTTGAGTTCAGCCGGATTTCCCATGGTATTACTTCTTCCCTGAAACACATAGATATTGGTTTCTGTATCCGAATGTGGATGAATACCGACATAAGTATTATCTTTATCATTCAGCGGGTAATACTCTAGAAAATAAGGCTTTTCATGCTTTTCATGTTTAATGAGGCCGCCATATATTACCCAGGCATCGTGTCGTTTAATAAGATTGTGCCTGGCAATAATTTCGGAGCCTGAACCCATGGCATCAATAAGTAACCGTGTAAAGTATTCCCCTTTGGATGTTATTACTTTTACGCCTCCATCTGCGTATTTATAATCTCTGAAAGCTTCCTGTCGGATAACAACACCATTGGCTTTGGCGCGTTTAATCCATAATTCCAGTACCTTGTTATGATCCAGTACCACGCAATCATCTTTCATGTAATGCTTCTGGGTTGGAGATGTAAAGCGAATTTCTTTAAAGCGTGTGGTTACCGCTTCTTCAATATTATATTTTGCTGCTCTGTCAGCATAACTGTACCAGGTGCTGGAAGTAGTTCCGGGTTTTCGGCGTTCGATGACAAGAATCTTGAATTTTTTACTTAGTTCAACTGCTGCTGTCAATCCTGCCGGTCCGGCCCCGGCTATGATAATATCATATTTTTTCATCGATTTCTGTCTCATTTTGTAAGATTTTCACACCTGTACGCTGTTTCTTTTCCCGAAACAGAAAGAGTCACACTGCTTCATCGCTAATTTTCAACCTTTTACAAAAACACCCTCACCAAATTAGCAACTTGCAAAGAAAAGAATATTTTCCATTCGGTTTAAATTTTTTGAATCTGGCGTATCCTAATTCTAAATTTCCTAATTTTGCAAAAAATCTGGTAAATGATTCCGACTCTTTATAAATCTGCACTTCATCCAAGAGAAGTAAGGGCTCTTTTTAAATTAAAACTAAAGGGTCAGCAGTTTATTGTGCCCAAAGAATCGTTGGAAGAGTTGGTATTAAAGTTAGATGATAAGGCGTTTTGCTGTGCTGCATTGACCAAAGTCTCCCGTTCGTTTGCTGCGGTTATTCAGCAACTTCCCGAAGATTTAAAAAATGCTGTTTGTGCCTTTTACCTTGTGCTTCGCGCACTCGATACTATTGAGGACGACATGAAGTTTCCACAGGCTGAAAAGCTAACATTATTGCGTAGTTTTTATGAAAAAAGCTATGATGAAAATTTCACCCTTCAAAATGTAGGCGATCAGGAAGACTATCGTGTATTGCTGGCTCATTACGATAAAGTGGTACGGTTTTTTAAAAGCTTGAATAGTGGTTACCGTGATGTAATTGTGGAGATTACGAAAAAAATGGGTAACGGTATGGCAGATTTTGCCGAAAATGAAGTTGTATCGGTTGACGATTACAACCTCTACTGTCATTATGTTGCAGGTTTGGTGGGAATTGGGCTTTCCGATTTGTTTTTTGCTTCAGGACTGGAAAACCCGGAATTGAAAAACCAGCACGATCTTTCCAATTCGATGGGATTGTTCCTGCAAAAAACCAACATTATACGCGATTACCACGAAGACTTATTTTCGGACCGGACTTTCTGGCCGAAAGAAATTTGGGGAAAATACGCTAATGAACTTGTTTTCTTTACTGAAAATCCACATGCGCCCAAATCGCTGGAATGCCTGAACGAAATGGTAATGAATGCTCTTCATCATTTACCGGATGTGATAGATTACCTTAGTATGCTGAAAAATGAAAGCGTATTTCGTTTTGCAGCCATACCACAGGTTATGGCTATTGCCACACTGGCAGCCGTATTCAACAACCCGAAAGTATTCACCGGAGTGGTAAAAGTACGCAAAGGGTTGACCGCCAGACTTATGCTTTATGACCTGTCACTGGAAGACACCCTTCGGTATTTCAAAAAATACGCCGGCGTTTTCCTTCGCAAATCGCCCACCGGCAGCGATATTCACCGGCAACTGTTGACGTGGTCGAAGGAGGTGAACAGGAAAATAAAAGAAAACTGATTTCAGGCGAAGACGTACGGAGCGAGATTGGCATTTAATAAAAATCATTCGATAAATGAAAAAACAAATATTTGACATCATAGTAATATTAGCCCTGTTAATTTCTCTATTGGTAATTTCTTATTTTGGTTTACTTGAAAAATCAGCAAGATATATGTTTCTCTTCATTTTAGCGTTTTATTATCTGGGACAATATTCGGAACGAAAATTCCAAAAACAATAAACCGCTTCCACTCTTTAGGGTTTGTAACCAGAAAGTTACAGGGTTGAAGGATTTATAATCCGTAAGGTAAAAGTCTCAATTATCAGCCATCGGCGGATACTTCAGGCGCAAATCAAGACCAGCAAATGAAAACCGAAAAAAAGGGTGATTATTTGATCCTTACGGCTTGTTTTTTGTTATTTTTGAAAGAAAATCAATAGCAAATCAAATCATCACACTTATGAAAAAACTCTTCGTCCTGATTGTACTGCTTGTCTTTTCCTTTTCCGTTAGGGGACAAAACAAAAGCGGCATGTCGCTGGAAGCCGGAGCCGCATACTATTACCCTTTTATGGGCGGCACAACAAAAAACAATTTCAACTACGGCTTTTCCTTGCTGGTTTCCAAACGCTTTCGTAACGTAAAAGTAAGCGCCGGCATGGATTACGCCACGAAAAATTACCACTACCAAGTAACCCCGACGGCCTTCGATCCCCTGGCCAAAAGGGAATACGACATGCAGTACCTTGATTTTCCGTTTCTCGTAGATGTAACGGTGGGCCATTTCCCAAAAGCAGACATCGGTGTTCTTTCCGGGCTTATTTTGAACAAAGTGGTTGGATATTCCATTGTTTCGGAATATAACCATCAGCCTCCCGTACGCGAAAATGACCTGACTATTCCGGCCACATTAGGGCTTACTTTCCGGCTGGGCATTACTTTTTCTATTCCTTTAAGCCAACATTTTGCACTGAACCTGGTGCCTTTTGGCGATGTGAAGCTGGTCAACAACGGAGAAGGTGCTGACACCAACCCGCATGAGGGTAGTTATCGTACCCTGCCTGACAACACCTTTTCGCTGGGCTTTCACACCGGGGTGGAATATCTTTTTTAATCCACGCTTCAGGCATCCACAGCTTCAGACATCCGCTTAAGACGTCTGCGCCCAAAACAAGTCTTCCATTTTTCAATTCTTTTTTTAACTTTACAGCAAAAATAATCCCATGCAACAGAAAATTCAGGAAACGTACGATTACGTCATCATTGGTTCAGGCTTTGGCGGCTCGGTATCGGCA
>WFNG01000145.1 GCA_015488735.1 Bacteroidales bacterium
ATTATGTTGTTTATATTAATTGAAAAGTATCCATTGTGATAGAATCAAAATTACATTTTTTATTTCACCTTTTCTTCGGTTTTTAGTAAATATTATTTTGATGTACCGGAGATTGGTTTCCAGAAACATGATTTGTTTTCGCTTTGCACAACTCTGTGGCTTCTTGGAATAATTTTATGAGACCTTTGCAAGAGGTTTTTGGTAAAATAATTCGATGCCCGGGAAATTTTATAACCTGAGCAACCTGTTGGTTATGAGGGTTATAAAATTCTGAACATTCAGGCCTCTTTTTCTTTCTTCTGACTGCTTTTCAGGTTATTCCTGATATGCCGGAAAAATCAGCCTGACCACAGCTCCTCCCTCTTTGGCGTTGGAAAGTTGTAGTTCCCCTTTAAAGTGTTGCATAATCATTTGGGCAAAACGCAGGTTTAACCCCGTTTTTTGGTCTTTGTGTTCGATACCTGGTTTATAGCTAAGCATGCTCTCTTGCAGCATAGCTGCGGGAAAGCCGGGGCCGTTGTCTTTAATGGTACAAACCATTTTGCCTGGCTGCTCATCAATAAAAATACGTACAGGGAAATTATCAGTGGTAAACTGAAGGGCATTTTCCAGAATAATTTCAAGTACATTTCGCAGGTAATTATTATCGGCAAATATATTTCCCGGTGTTGTATCCGTAAAAACTTCCACGCGATCTGGTAGAATGTTTTTTGATTCCACATACTCTTTTACAAAGGTATCCATAAATGCAGGAATTGAAATCCTGTTCATTTGTAACATTTCCGCTCCACGCGTTTGCAGCTCGCTGATGTTCAGTGCCTGGTACGAAAACCTTTCCAGGCGCCGGGTGGAGATATCCAGTATCTCCAGATATTCTTTTATGTCATCCGGAAAGTCGTGCATTTTTAACAGTTCCACGCCGCCCAGTATACCGTTGAGCGGGGTGCGCAGTTCGTGGCTCACCATGTGCAGAAAATCGTTTTTGGTGGCATCCATTTCCTGCAGGTCTTTCAGGGCAATAGAAAGTTTGGTGTTGGCTTTCTGTAGCTCACGGGTGCGCTGGCGTACTTTTTCTTCCAGGTTGGCATTCAGCTCTTTCAGCTCTTGGCGCCGTTGTTTCAGTTCCAGGTGGGTGGCCACTCGGGCCAGCAGCTCTTCCGGGCGAAAAGGCTTGGAAACATAATCCACGCCGCCGGCATCAAAGGCTTTGGCCAGGCTTTCGGTATCGGTTTTGGCGGTAAGGAAAATTATGGGGATATCGCGGTTAGTCTTATTTTCTTTTATTTTACGACAGGTTTCGTACCCGTTCAATCCGGGCATCATAACATCCATAAGTATCAAATCAAAACCCATTTTCCCGACCCATTCCAGTCCTTCCTCACCATTGGAGGCAAATTCAATGTCGTAATGATTTCCTGACAACAAACTTGCCACAACCTCTATGTTACGCGGGTTATCGTCAACAATTAATATTTTGTTTAACTTATTCTGTTCTTTGCTCATTAAATAATTGTTTAAGATGTTTTACAAAGTTGGGTAAATTATCAATTAAGTCTTTTTCATTCTCCAATAAAAAGTTCTCGTTAGCAGTAAGTAATCTTTCGCCATAACGCAATACTTCTTTGGATTTATACTTTTCCCCCACGGAGATGAGTTCTTTTGCCAGCTTTTTCACTTCGGCACGCGGACGAATGCCCAGCAGGGCCTGTTGATATGGAAGGATCTGTTTTTCCAGGGCAACTTCTATTTTACTAAAATGAAGAATCGTTTCCCGGCTTAACGTTTCCAGGCCATCATTACTTATTTCCTCTGTCGAAGTATATTTCAGATATTTAGCCAGTATCCCGGCAATTTCTGCCTGAGTAGCCGGTTTTCGTACATAGTCATTAAATCCTTTATTTATGAGCTGTGCGGAGTCAAAATCAGTGGATGAGGCGGATAAGGCAATCACGGGAATATGTGACCAGCCTTCGTGGTTACGGATGGCCTGCACGGCTGTAATGCCATCCATTTCGGGCATACGGATATCCATAAATACCAAATCTGTTTTATGCTTTTCCATAATTTCAAGCGCCATTTTGCCATTGGAGGCATTCAGCAACATAAACGGTTGGTTGTCAAGCATAACATTCATAACATCGATATTACCCGGAGTATCATCCACAATTAAAATTGTAGCCGGCTCAAACAATACCTTGTCCAGATTTAACCCGGTTACATTCTGATGTGTTGCTTTTACTCCCGTCAGAGGAACGGCGGGCAGCACCACGCGGAAGCTGCTGCCTTTTCCTTCTTCACTATCCAGATAGATATGTCCTTTCATCAAATCTACTATCTGCATGGTAATGGCCAGCCCCAGTCCGGTACCGCCATATTTGCGCGTTATACCGGTATCTTGTTGTTCAAAAAGCTGAAATATTTTTTTATGATATTGGGCCGGAATTCCTTTTCCGGTATCTGATACTTCTACTATCAGATCGGTTTTGGAATCTGCAATCTTTTCTGCCTGTATGCTTATCTTCACTATGCCCTTATCTGTAAACTTAATGGCGTTGCTGGTAAGATTTAACAAGATCTGTCTTATTTTCATCTCATCCAGCAACAAATCAAAGGGAACGTCATCGTCAATTTCAACAATAAAATCCAGGTTCTTTTGATGCGCTTTCAGGCGGAAAATGCTTTCAATATCATGAACCAAATAACGCACATCAGTACTTTGTTCATATAGTTCCAGTTTTCCGGATTCGGCTTTGGAGAAATCCAGCAAATCGTTGATCAGGTTCAGTAAGGCTTTTCCGCTGTTCTGCATGGACATCAGATATTCGTGTTGTACCGGGTCTTTAACACGTTGAGACAATATTTCGGCAAATCCCAGAATAGCATTCATGGGAGTACGTATTTCGTGGCTCATGTTGGCCAGGAACAAGCTTTTGGATCGCGTAGCCTCTTCTGCTTCTTGTTTGGCTTCCTGCAAAGCTATTTCATTTTTCTTTTTCTCTGTAATGTCCCAGTTTACTCCGGTCATGCGATAAGGTTCCCCGTTTTCATCATAAAATACTTTTCCGACAGTTTGCAGGAATTTTTCCCCGTCAACGGGGTGAACAATGCGAAAGGTTTCGTTCAGCTCTTGGTGGTTACGGATACAATCCTGAATTTTCTGCTGCATAAAATGCCGGTTATCCGGATGCAGCCGCTCAACCCATAACTGTAACAAGTTTTTATCTTTGGGACGGATGCCATATATTTCTTTCAGAATATCATTTGCAGATAAAATGTTGGTTTTCAAATCCCAGTCCCAGACCCCTATTTTTCCGGCACGGGTAGCCAGCTGGAAGCGTTCTGAAAGCAACGACATTGATTCCCGGGTACTTTTAAGTTCATGGATATCATGGGCAAAAGTATAAATCAGCTTTCTTTCGCTGTCGGCAGCCGCGGCCCATGCCCACCAGCGGGGTTCTCCCCGTTTGTTTATCATGCGGATTTGTAAATCTGTTACGGCTTTTCCCTTGAACAGCATTTTTACGGCTTGTACAGCTTTGGGCCGGTCTTCGGGATATACCATCTCGTAATACCGTATTTTATTCATTTCTTCCCGGGGATAGCCCAGTTCTGACTGCCATCTGCCATTGAGTTTGTGTACATGGCCATTGAAATCGGAAATGAGCGACAAACCCGGCAACAAAGAAAAAAAATGGTCCAGTTCTTTGGCTTTTTCCCGGGTTTCTTTTTGTGCTTTTATACGGCGTACCAGCTCTCTCCTCATAAGCCAGTAAGCCAGTAACAGAAATACAATAACAATAAAAGTTCCCAAAATCTGAATAGAATAAATGAACCTGGCCTTTTTACGTACACTTTCTGTGCGGTAAGCCAGTATGCGGTTTTCTTCCTGCTCAATTTTAAAGAAAATCTGTTGTGTTTTCTTCAACAATTGCTGCTCTGCAGAAGAATTCATAATAGTCATTACTTTTTTTATATTCTTGTGCCGGTAGGTGCTGACAAGGTTGTTTGCATAAGCGGTAAGCCTTTTCAGCAAGCTTCTTAAATCTGCTATGTTTTTTTGTTGTGCCGGATTGTCGGTGGTGGCCAGTGCCAAACCGGAAATTGCTTTTTTTAAAGCAGAAATATTATTCATAAATGGGGTCAGGTATTTCTTGTTGTTTGTAAGCAAAAAGCCGGTGTATCCGGTAGACAGCTGAGCTGTCAGTTTTTCAGCCTCTTCTGTTTTTTGCATTACATCCCGGCTGTGATTTACCCATTTCTCTTTGTTTAGCAGAGCATCTATATTGTTAATAGCATACCAGTTTACACCAGCTACAATGGCCAGCGAAAAGATTAAAAACAGGAGTGCTGTTGTCGTGTTTTTATAAAAGCCCATTTTAGTTATTTCTTTTTGTCTTTTAAGTGTTAAAAGATTTTACAAAAATAATTACTTATACAAAATAATAGTTGTCATTAACAGTATCATAATTGACATTAACAGTATTTTTTACTTCTTTTATTTACTTGTTGTACCTCTCTTTCAGTTGTTCCATCCATAGTGTAAAATTATCAATCAGGTCCTTTTCTTTTTCCAGTTGAAAATTCATATTTGCAGTCATCAGGCGTTTACCATAACGTATTACTTCTGCTGCATCCCTGTTTTTTCCGATATCAAGCAACAGCTGTGCCATTGTCCGGACTTTTTGTCTGGGCCTGATACCCAGCAGTTCCCGTTGTAACGGCATCACCTTTTCTTCCAACTCTTTCATAAGGGCGTGGAAATTTTTCAGAACCCCTTCTGACAAAGCAGCGGGGATGTTTTCTTTCCCGGCTACAGGGCCAAACGGCAGGAAATCACGCAAAGTTTTTTCTATTTGCTGCATGGATGCAGGTTTCCGCAAGTAGGTGTTAAATCCTTTCACTTCCAACTTTTTTCCTTCAAATTCGCTGGAAGAGGCCGTGAGTGCCACAATGGGGATATGTGACCATTCTTCACGGGCACGGATTTTTTTTACTGCTTCCAAGCCATCCATCACAGGCATACGGATATCCATAAATACCAGGTCTGCTTTATTTTCAGACAGACGTTGCAAGGCCTGGCGGCCGTTTTCGGCTTCCAGTACCGTAAAAGGGAAATCTTCCAAAAAACCTTTTAAAACATGCCGGTTATTTTCCGTGTCGTCAACAATCAACACGGTGGCAGGTTCAAACAAAACAGGTTGAAGTATCTGCTCTTCCTGTTTTTTTCTTTGTCCTTTTTCTCCGGTCTGTGAAATATCGGGAAGAATAACCCGGAACAAGCTGCCTTTTCCTTC
>WFNG01000146.1 GCA_015488735.1 Bacteroidales bacterium
CCGGAAGCCATCTTTCAAATCCCCCCGGGATATGTGCAAAGCAGTCTTGAAAATATTATGATGCTGGATATGAAAAATAATATCTTGGATCCTAAAAATATTGCCCCGGACAACGGCATATCCAATGACGGATTACCGGCACTTCCGCACAAGAACAATGACATTCATCAAAATCTTTATTAAAATGAAAAAAATCAGCTTATTTCTCATCAGCTTCCTTTTTTTAATAGGAGAAACCGGATTTGCCCAAAACCCGGCAAATAATAGCAAACAGGTAAAACAGTTTTTAACTGTCGGGCCGTTAGGTGTTCACCCCCCCGCTTTCAACAACAAACCAAACATGGAAGGAAAAACATTCCAGCCGGTCGACCTGCTGAAATTTTCACAAAAAAAGGTTACTGATCCGGAAAACGGAAAAATCTTTTTGAAAAATGCCGACGGGACATTAAAATGGGAAACAACGTCTGCTCAAACAGCATTAAAAGCAAGTCATTCAGCGCCATTTGCCATTTACTGGCAGGCTTTTTATTTAAGGGCCAACCGTTTTGTAAAACTTACTTTGAAAGCTGAAAGCAGCCATTCATTCGAAGTTTTTGTCAAAGGTGTAAAAAAGACATTTAACTATGAAAAAGGCAACAAACCTGTTATCAAAGAGACTACTTTAAAACTGAATCCGGGAAAATACCTGGTAGTGGTAAAATCACTTGTAAAGAAAGGAAGCGGTTCCGTCCTGCCGGTAAAAGTCACCTTGTCGTATCCTAAAACATTCAATGCCGGTGCAGTAACCGTTTCCCTGTCCGATATGCAATTTTTGGACCTTGCCCATATTTTGCTTGGCCAAAAACTCACGGGAACAAGCCTGTGTGATGATGGCAGCCTCATCATGCTGAAATTTTCTCAGACTTATCCCCCTAAAGGCAAGACCATTCACTGGGTTGAGATTAAAAATCCCAACACAAATCAAATCCTGTTTTCTTCCCGCCACAGCGACATAAGCCAGGTGGAATGGGTTACGGGAACACACCGTATCAGCTATGTTACTAAAAACGGAGTCCAATCTGCTTTAATGACCTATAATCTTAAATCACACAAAGAAATACTTCTCATGCAAACGCCTAAAAAGTTTTCAGGCTACACCTGGAGCCCTAAAGGTGATTTCATTATTTACTCCGTTGAAGAAAAGTATGAAAAGAATAAAACCGGGGTTTACGAACTGAGGGGTATGCCCGACCGTTGGCCCTGGTACCGCATGCGGACCCAATTGTATCTGTTTCGTCCGGCAGACCACAGCACCAGACAGCTTACCTATGGCTATCTTACCAGTAATCTGCAGGATATTTCAGCGGACGAAACACATATCCTGTTTTCACAAAGTTTTCCATATTACGCAAAACGTCCTTTTACAAAGCAGGTTATGATGCAGATGAACCTGAAAACCGGTCGGATAGATACCATTTGGAATGCCAGTTTTGGCGGCAGTGCCGTTTATTCGCCCAACGGGAAACAATTGCTGGTTACCGGCAGTGCTGCCATGTTTAACGGGGCAGGCATTCATTTGAAAAAAGCTAAAATTCCTAATGATTTCGATATTCAGGCCTACATTTATACCATTGCCACCAAAAAAGTGGAACCCATCACCAAAGACTACAATCCATCCATCAACAATGCATGGTGGAATCCTGTAGACCATCAAATCTACTTTTTAAGCCAGGACAAGTCTTATGTTGACATTTGGAAATACAATGCGGCCAATCATATGTTTACCAAATTGCCCATGAAAATGGATGTGGTTACCGGAGTCAGTTTTTCGCGCAATGCACCGTTCATGAGCTATTCGGGAAGCAGTATCTCCTACCCTGCTACGGGATGGCTGTATAACCTGAAAGAAAACACACAGACCGAGGTTGCCAACCCTGAAAAAGCATATTTTGCCCATATTCAATTCGGGAAAACCGCCAACTGGAATTTCAAAAACAAACAAGGATATACTATTCAGGGGCGCATTTACTACCCACCAGATTATAATCCCAATAAAAAATATCCTTTATTGGTTTATTATTATGGGGGCACAGTTCCCACATCCAGAGATTTTGGCGGCCGTTACCCGAAAAACCTGTTTGCTGCCATGGGCTATATCGTTTACGACCTGCAACCCAGTGGCGCCATTGGTTATGGCCAGGATTTTTCCGCCTTGCATGTAAACGGCTGGGGTAAAGAAAATGCCAGCGATATTATCGAAGGTACCAAAAAATTCATCAAAGCCCATCCGCAGGTGAACCCGAACGCTGTCGGCTGTCTGGGCGCTTCTTACGGAGGATACATGACCATGTGGCTGCAAACGCAAACCGATATATTTACGACTGCCATTGCCCATGCCGGTATCAGCGATATCACTTCCTATTGGGGCCAGGGTTACTGGGGCTACTTGTACAGTTCGGTAGCTTCCGCCAACAGTTTTCCGTGGAACAACAAAAAACTATACGTTGACCAC
>WFNG01000147.1 GCA_015488735.1 Bacteroidales bacterium
CGTCCGCTGAACTGAGGCATTTTAGAGATTTCAATAATTCGTTTTATCAAATCCTGACCGGCTTTATCATGTGGATGTGCTTTTCCTGCAAAAAGAAACATCACCGGCTTTTGAGGATTATTGACAATCTTTTCCAGTCGTTCCAGATTGGTAAAGAGCAGGTGGGCTCTTTTGTAGGTAGCAAATCGCCGGGCAAAGCCAAAAATCAGATGTGTCTCATCAAAATGTTTCATCGATTCAATAATGAGTCGTGGGTTTTCCTGCCTGGAAAGCATATTTTTCTGCAGATGTTCTTTTACAAAGGCAATCAGCCGCTTTTTAATGATCATCCGGTTTTCCCAAATTTTCTCATCGGAGATGTCATAAATCTTTTCCCACAATTTGGTGTTGGGCTGATTGTTTTCAAATCTATCTTCAAAAGTATGGTGGTAAAGGTCCTGCCATATTTTGTCTGTCCAGGTATAATAATGGACGCCGTTGGTAACGTAACCAATGTGTAGCTCTTCGGTGTAATATCCCGGATACAGGCCCTTGAACATTTCGCGGGAAACGCGTCCGTGAATCCGGCTCACCCCGTTTACTTCCTGTGAAAGTTTGGTGGCGAGAACACTCATGGAAAACTTCTCTGTTGTATCTTTTTGGTTAAACCTTCCCAATCCCATAAATTCTTCCCAGGAAATAGAAAATACCTCGCTGAAATGGGAAAGGTAAGCCCGGATGAGGTGTTCTTCGAAGCTGTCGTGGCCTGCCGGGACGGGCGTATGGGTGGTGAAAAGTGTGCTGGAACGTATGATTTCCCTGGCAGCGTGGTAGCTGAGATGTTCAGTCTCTATAAGGTTTCTGATTCTTTCCAGACCAATAAAAGCGGAATGTCCTTCGTTGCTGTGGAAAATATTGGGATGGAGATCGAGTTTTTCAATTAAGCGGATGCCACCCAATCCCAGAATCATTTCCTGTTTCAGCCGGTGCTCGTTGTCGCCACCATAAAGTTGTGCCGTGAGCTTTCTGTCGGTTTCTGTGTTAGGAAGTGTATCTGTGTCAAGCAGAAAGAGGGGGACGCGGCCTACGTCCAGCCGCCATACTTTTGCCAGTACCACACGTCCTGGCATGGCAATGGCAATCCGAATGGTTTCGCCATTTTCATCGCGTACAGGAACCAGCGGAAGCTGGGTTGTTTTTTGGAAATTTTTTTCTGCAATCTGATCGCCAAAATGGCTGATAATTTGTTTAAAATAACCGTATCGGTATAATAAACCGATGGCTATCATGTTCTTGTTGGAGTCGCTTGCCTGTTTCAGATAATCACCGGCCAGTACGCCAAGTCCGCCTGAAAATATTTTTACGCTGTTATGCAAGCCATATTCCATGCTGAAATAGGCAATTTGATCTTTTTCCTGTTCCTTTTTTGCCTGCATATATTTCTGAAACTTTTCGTACACCCGGCTGAGCTTCGCGGTAAATTTTTCGTCATCTACCAATGCATTAATTTTCTCTAAAGAGAGCGATTCAAGGACCATAACCGGGTTGGTGTCAAGCTCTTCCCATCTGTCAGGTAAGATGCTTTGAAACAGCTCAATGGCTTCTGTATTCCACGACCACCAAAGATTGTAGGCCAGGGCTATTAATGGTTTAAGCGGTTTGGGGAGAACGGGCTGGACAAGTATTTTTTTCCAGGTGGGTTTGTCAGGGCTTACACTGGCTTCTATCCGAAGTGTTTCTGGTATCGCCCACTGTGTTTTCTCGTTTTCTTTGCGTTCTTCAGCTTTCGTTAACGCCAGCTTCCATGCTTTTTTGTAATGTTTATTGAGTTTTGCCCAGGTGAGTTCGCCTGCAATTCTACCGGCTTCTTTTTTAGCCGTTTCACGGTTTTCAGTAGCGAAAAATTCCTGAATACTATTTGCAACTTCTTCGGCAATGCTGTCGTCATCTTTGTTTTGTCTCTCGATAACCGTAACGGCACCCTGTGTATTTTCATAATGGTCTTTTACCCATTTTCCAAATCCCGCATAGGTGGTGGTAAGTGTGGGGATATCAAAAGCTATGCTTTCGTGTGGCGTGTAACCCCATGGCTCATAATATGATGGGAATACGGTATAATCAAAAGCGGTTAAGAAATCGTAATAACTTAGGTTTACAACGCCATCGCGCTTGTTAAGATAAGCAGGCACAAAAATTAAATGGACGTGATCGTTTGCCGTATTATTCAATCCGTTGTTCCGGATTTCCCGCATGACAGGGTCGTTGTTTTCATCGAGGAGATAATGTGTCAGGTAGGGATTTTGGGCTATTTCACTTTCCCCGGTAAAAATCGGTTGAAGGCCATCGTGTCCTGCCGGAACAGCAATAAAGGCTAGTAACCGTTTCCCCTCAGGGAGTGATTTGTTAAGTTTTCCAAGCGCACGGATGAAAATATCAATTCCTTTGTTTTTAAATTCGTAACGTCCGCTTGTCAGTATCAAAAAAGTATCATTATCATAATGAACACCGGTCAGTTTTGAGGCGATTTCCAGTGCTTTGTCGCGGGCTTCTTTTCGTTTCTTTGGATATTGTACAGCATTGGGCACAAAAGATTTGTTCATGCCGTTCAGGGTTAGTTCTTCGGCTTCCTTTCCCAGAAATTGTTTGCTTTCCTGGGAAGTGATGGCGCTAACGGTGGTAAATACGTCCGCTTCCTGAGCACTTAAAGTTTCCAGTGAATTTTTACTGACGACCTGAAATTTCTCTGCCATTTTTAGTGGATGATAATGTGTCAGTTTTTCATACAGCGGAAGTCCGTTCCCGGCAATAGAACGACCCAGGACCGTGGCATGTGTGGTAAACCCGGTTCCAATACGCGGCAGTTTTTCTTTGAGGTACAAAATACCCGTACCGGTCATCCACTCGTGAAAATGGGCAACAATCCGGGTTTGGAGCGTGAGATGAAAACGGATAAAGCTCTCGATGGCCTGGCCGGCAGCATAGCCAAACATGGCGGGTTCAATATAATCCCATTGACCCGAAAGAGAATCGAGTTTGTATGTTTCCCACAGGTGGGCAAAAATCTCATCCTTTTTAGCAAAGAGATGGGTAAAGTTGACCAAAATCACCAGTGGTTTGGATGGAATGTTCCAGCGGCCTATTCTGACCAGAATATCCTGTTGGGCAGCAGCTTCTTTCCATTCGGGAAACAAGTTTTTATCTTCTGAAAAATCGGGATTGGCATGGGTTTCTTTCCATACATCGGGGCCAACCAAAACATAATTATCTCCATAGGCTTCTACCATGCTTTTGGCTTTGGTTGACATGACAGCGTAAATTCCGCCTATTTTATTACAAATTTCCCAACTTGTTTCAAATATATAATCTGATTTCATTTTCTAAATTATTCAAAATTAACTTAATAGCATTGGCCTCCGTCTTTTGTTCCCACAAATCGACGGGGGCATAAAAATATTAAAATAAGTGCTTTGGGAAACCTGTTGCCGGTCTGGATTTTTTATCTTGTTGCTGGTCAGGATTTGTAATCCTGATTCTTTAAGCTTTCGGATTGCAAATCCGAAAGAGCCAATGAAGAGCAAGGGTTTCTATACTTTCAGATTACAAATCTGAAAGAGCCAAAAGACCTATAAAATCCCAAAGAGCTAATGGAAAAGCCAGTGTACTAATGGACTTCAATTATTTTTTATTCCCGAAAATATCCCTCAACTTATCTTCAATCTCCTTTTTGTATTTATTGATATCTGATTTTTTTACTTTTTTTAGTTCTTCCTGCATTTGATCAAACTGCTTTCGGGCTCGTTTTCCCAGGTTTGGCAGAACTTTCTCGCGGATTTCTTCTCCGGCATCTTCCATGGCTGCACTCAGCTTTTGCAAATCAACTTCGCGCAGAAGTTTCTTCACCGCCGTATCAGACATGTTTTTAATATCTTCAAAATTCATCTCTTTGGTTTTATCCAATTTCTCTTTTACTACTTTTTTGGCTTGACGGGATTTCTTCTTTGCCATTTTTCCCGTGGTTTCAATAAGTTTCTTTGCTGCATTTTTCACCTCATCAGCATCTGTTTTGGAATAACGGGTTTGCTTTTCCACACGGATAATAAAATCGGACAGAATATTCATGTAGTTGATAAATGCCTCATAGGGTGTTCCGTAGGGATTAAAATATTTGTGCACATCGCCATCTGAGAAAAATTTGGTACACATGTAATAGAAATGGTCGGATGTTTGCAGGTAAAGCCAGTCCTGCTTGATCTTCGGGTCATCACACATTTTTACTTTTTCTTCAAGGGCATAGAGTTTATCGAAAGCTTCATCCTGCAGCTCATTTCCCAGCCATGCGGTAAGGTCACGCTCTTCATCAGCCCATGAGATGGGATGTGGGACATGGATAGAGGCAACGGGCTGGAGTTTTTCGCCCAGCTCTGCCGGCGTGGCAAATTCAAAATCTGAATGGGAAAACACTCTTCCCGGAAGGGCGCGCATAAAATTAAAAATGCCGGTTTCTTCCCATTGGTGTTCACCAAAGGTTTCATAATCCATAAACAGGTTCACCACTTCCTCGTCCCGGTTTATTTGTGTCAGCCAGCCCACAAATTTTTCTGTTGTCAGTGGCCACTCTTTCCAGCTTTGTTGCGAAAACCGGAAAGCAATGTCATCGCTCATTTGAAAATTCTTCAGCAACAGTTTCAATTTCGGATTTATTGCGTTGGTGTACATGTAATTCGGGCTTCTCCATCCCATCACGTGTTTGGCACCTTCGGTAAGCATGACTTTGTAACCCATGTCGGCTACCATAGCACCAATTTCATCAGAATAAATAAGCTCTGTGTTACGGAAAGTGGTTGGCTTCCGGCCAAAAAGCTGCTCTATTTTCCGGGCTTGTGTTTGAACCTGGTTTGTAAACTCTTCCTTACTTTTTAGTGCGGCAAGGGAGTGCGCATAGGTCTCGGCCAGAAACTCCACATTACCCGTCTCCGCCAGTCGCTTAAAACTTTCCAGTACATCGGGAGCATAAGCTTCAAACTGGTCGAGTGCTGTTCCCGAGATGGAAAAGCTTACCTTAAAAGCGCTTCCATACTCTTTTATCAAATCGAGCAAAAGGGCATTCATGGGCAGGTAATTTTTTTGAGCCACCTTGCGCATGATGTAGCTGTTGTTGTGGTCGTCAAAATAGTCCTGTTTTTCACCAATATCGAAAAAGCGGTAACTTCTGAGCCGCATGGGCTGGTGAACCTGAAAATAGAAACAAATAGCTTTCATATTATTTTTGTTATTTCTTAATTAGCTGTTTAATAATTTATTATAGACGTCAATAACTTTTAAGGCGGCATTTTCCCATTTTAGATTCTCAACCTCTTGTTTGCCGTATTTTTTAAACATTTTAGAAAGGCCATCGTAATGACAGAGGCCGTAAATAGCATCGGCCATGGCATCGATATCCCAAAAGTCCACTTTCAGCGCGTGATGTAATACTTCGGCTACACCACTTTGTTTAGAGATAATGACCGGGACACTGGAACGCATGGCTTCTAAAGGGACAATACCAAACGGCTCGGACACAGAGGGCATTACAAATACATCGCTCATGGAAAAAATGTGGTCCACATCGCTGCCTTGCAGAAAACCGGTAAAATGGAATTTGTCGGCAATGCGAAGCTGTGCCACACGTTTTATCATTTTGAGCAGCATATCGCCTGAGCCGGCCATGGCAAACCGGATATTTGAGTCTTTTTGCAAAACTTTATAGGCGGCTTCGATAAAATAATCCGGTCCTTTCTGGAAAGTAATGCGGCCAAGAAAGGTTACCAGTTTTTCTTCAAAATGTTTTTTGTTCCCGTTGTGGTTTTTCATATCATTTTGATCCACTGCATTGTGAACCGTAAAGACTTTGTCGGGAGTAATTCCGTATTTTTCAATTACAATATTCCGGGTAAGGTTGCTCACAGTGATGACGGCATCGGCTTCTTCCATGCCCTGCCGTTCAATGTCGTAAACCTGCTGATTAACATTTCCGCCCGTACGGTCAAATTCCGTGGCGTGCATGTGTACAACCAGTTTTTTCCCGGATGATTTTTTGGCTGCAATCCCCGCGGGATAAGTAAGCCAGTCGTGGGCATGGATGACATCGAAGTCTTCTTTCAACGCCAGTGCCGAAGCAATCAGAGCGTAACGTGCCACTTCTTCCATGAGGTTTTTACCGTAGGTGCCGGAGAATTCATAATCACGCGAAAAGACACTGCTTTTGAACTCTTCGCCGGTTTTTTTTGTTTCCTCTGTAATTTTGGAAAAATATTCCGGACTTACGTATGGGATAATGTTAGAGCCGACTTCAAGATATTTAATATGTTCCCAGTAAGCTTTGTATTCTTCATCTTTCATGTCGAACGGTATGCCGCTGGCGTTACGAATGGAAGCAGCTTCCTGATCTTCATCGCCATACGCCTTGGGAACCACAAAAATAATTTCCGTTCCGTGCTTGCTTAGCCCTTTGGTAAGTCCGTAGCAGGCCGTACCAAGACCTCCGGTGATATGTGGCGGAAATTCCCAACCGAACATCAATACTCTCATAGTTTTCTTTCAGGTTTGTTAGTAATTAATAAAATATCTATTTATTCTGCTTTCTCGTTTTGATCCAGCATCCATTTTATACGGAGCAACTCTGCCACGCTCCATGCCTGCGAAATAGCGCCTCGTGCTTCGTGGGGCGGATCTCCATCATATATTTCTGAGATTGTTCCGACACCGGCTTCCGTCATTACTTTCTCAAAACCAGAGTAGATATCACGGATAAATTCTTTTCCTTTTTTGCCATACAGATCAAGCCAGGCTTCTGTAAATGGACCTAACAACCACGGCCAGACAGTTCCCTGATGATACGTCAGGTCTCGTTCCTGCTGATTGCCAAAGTATTTTCCTTTGTATTCGGGAAAACGTGGAGAAAGAGAACGTAATCCCCGGGGAGTAAGCAGTTCGTTTTTGGCTATGCCAAGTACCCCTATTTTCATGTCGAGGGTAACCGGAGCGTATGGTAAAGATACGGCAATAACCATATTCGGACGGATGGTAAAATCTTTGTGATTGTAGGTTGCATAATCGGCCAGATAACCTTTTTCGGCATCCCAAAACATTGCTGCAAACGATTTTTCTATGATTTCAGGCCATTTTTTCCAGCGACTGACAAATCCATCCTCTTTGGCCTCTTCGGCTAACTGTAAAGCAAACCGGATAGCTTCGTACCACAAAGCATTGATTTCCACCTGAAAACCTGTGCGACCGGTTACCGGTTTCCCGTTAACAACCGCATCCATCCAGGTAACTGCTTTTCCGGGTTCTCCGGCCCATATCAGGCCATTATCGTGCATGCGAATCTGATGGTACGTGCCCTTTTTATAATTGTTCAGAATACTTTTTATGGCTTTTCCGTAAGAGCTCCATAATCCTTCTGTTTCTTTTGTGATGATTGCATATTGGTGCAATGCCCATAAAAACCACAAAGAAGTGTCGGCTGAGTTATAGCTGGCTTCGGCACCATGTCCCATATTGGGAAAGAGGCCGTTTTTTAGTTCGCTGAGCATGGTTTTTACCACGGCATGAAATGTCTTTTTGTCTCCTTTCATGAGGGTAAGTCCTGGCAGAGCAATAAACGTATCGCGTCCCCAGCGGCCAAACCACGGATAACCGGCAATTATTTCCGTGCGGTTACCGGAACGGATAATGAACTCTTCGGCAGCATTTTGCAGGCTGTTTTCAAAATTACTGCGGGGAACACGTTTTTTTAATTCTGTGGTAAAATGCCGCTTAAAATTGGCCGGGTTTCTTTCTTCGAGGCTGGCTGAGATGACAATACTTTCACCTTTTGTTAGTTCTGTTTCAAAGTAGCCGGGTGTGTACAGGTCTTCAAGATAGTCGTACCCACGCTCTTTTTCGCGAATGTACTGGACGTTGTAATACCAGTCGGGAACATGGACATACTCCGCCTTTTTCGAAAACTGCATGTAAACCGGCGAATAGCCCTGATACATTTGCCAGCTGGCGCCGTTCTTAATTGGCTTAAAATGAGTGTTCACATAAGTATTGACTTTGCTGAGTGAATGGACGCTACGGAAAGCAAGAAAAGGCCGTAGTTTGAATTTTACTTTCCCAATGCTCTCTTCCAGCGTATATTTAATGAGAATGCGGTCTTCTTTTTGGGTGAAGATAAGTTCTTTTATAAATACAATACTCCCCAACCGAAAAACCAGTCGCGGGATGGGATCCATCTCGTAATCGCGTAAATACTTGTGTCCTTTGGGTTCCATAACGCCACCCTCATACATGCGGGAACCCAAATGAAACTCAAAATCGTTGGATTGCAGACTCTCATCCAGATCAGCAAGTAAAACATGGTTGTTGTCATCAATAAGTGGTTGCGGTGCAACCAGCAGGCCGTGGTATCTCCGCGTGTTACAATTAATAATAGTGGAATTTGCATAACTACCCGCACGGTTGGTACGTAACTTCTCCCTGCTTAGCGAATAATTCAGGTTGATAAGTTTTTTCTTATCAAAATTTATGTAGCCCATTTTCTTGTGGTTTCTTGTTAAAACTTTTAACTCTACAAAATTAAGAAATACTAAGCTTAACAGAAACAATAAAATGTTAATAAATCCTTATTTTTTAAGTAAATAGGTTTTGTTTTGAGGAGGAAATTTATCAAACACTCTTTCAAACGTTTGTGGTATGAATCGGGGAAAAAGGAAAGCTTTCAAAAAAAGGAATATTATGAACACCTTTCAACCTTCTAACCCTTTAACCCTTCTAATCTTCCAACCTTTCAATCTTTCAATCTTACAATCCCTCAACCCTCTCCCCATAAAGGTCGTAAAAATCCGATCGGATGATTTTAACGTTGTAAAATTCTCCGGATTCCAATTTTCCGTTTTCTGCTGAAATCAGTACTTCGTTATCCACTTCCGGCGAATCAAATTCGGTACGGCCCACGTAAAAATCGCCCTCTTTTTTGTCGATGAGTACTTTAAAAGTCCTGCCGACTTTTTCATTGTTCAGCTCCAGCGATATTTCCTGCTGCAAGGCCATAATCCGGTCTTCGCGTTCCTGTTTTATTTCAGCAGAAACATCATCCGGCAGATCAAAAGCAGCCGTATTTTCTTCGGGCGAATATTGAAAAACCCCCAGCCGGTCGAAACGCATCTCGCGTACAAAATCCATTAACTGCTGAAATTCTTCTTCCGTTTCTCCGGGATAGCCCACGATAAAAGTAGAACGCAGTGCCATACCGGGGATTTTCTCGCGCCACGAAAGTGCCAGCTGACGGGTTTTTTCTCCATCCAGGCCGCGTTTCATGGATTGTAAAATACGGCTGCTGATGTGCTGCAACGGAATGTCAAGATATTTACACACCTTCGGATTTTTATGCATTACCTCCAGTAAATCTTCCGGGAAACCGGCCGGATAAGCATAATGCAACCGTATCCATTCGATGCCATTGATTTCTGAGAGCTGTTGTACCAGTTCGGCAATACGGCGTTTCTTGTACAGGTCGAGGCCATAGTAAGTTAAATCCTGGGCGATGAGTAACAGCTCTTTTACACCCTTGGCAGCCAGCTTTTCTGCTTCTCCAATGATTTCCTCAAAGGGTTTTGAAACGTGTTTTCCGCGAATAAGCGGGATGGCGCAAAAGGCACAACTGCGGTCGCAGCCTTCCGAAACTTTCAGGTAAGCAAAATGCGATGGTGTCGTCAAATGACGCTCTCCCACCAACTCCTTTTTGTAATCCACTTCCAGCGTTTTCAGAATTTGTGGTAAATCATTAACGCCGAAAAAAGCATCCACCCCAACCATCTCTTCTCCCAGTTCTTTTTTATAACGCTGGGATAAACAACCTGTTACAATTACTTTCTGTAGTTGCCCGGCCTTTTTGGCTTCTACTGCCGACAAAATCATGTCGATGGATTCCTCTTTGGCATCCTGAATAAAGCCACAGGTATTGATAACCATAATGTCGGATGGATTGTTTGAATCGCTCACCACTTCATAACGGTTGTCAAGCTGCCGCATGAGCACCTCGGAATCCACCAGGTTTTTGGAGCATCCCAACGTTACCACATTGACTTTTTGTTTTTTCTTATTTCTCACGATACAGGTTTTTGCAATTATTTTACCACAACGGGTGTTTCTTTTTTTACCACTAAGGGACACCAAGGGTTTTCACAAAGTACCACCAAGTATTTTTTTTCTTCGTGCCGCCTTTGTGTTGTCCTTTGCGGCCTTCGTGGTTTTTTTTACCACCAAGGACACTAAGGGTTTTCACTAAGTACCACCAAGGACTCTTTTTCTTTGTGTCTCTTTCGTGTTGTCCTTTGCGCACCTTCGTGGTTTTATTTTTTTACCACAAAGGGACACCAAGGATTTTCACAAAGTACCACCAAGGTTTTTTTTCTTCGTGCCTCCTTTGTGCTGTACTTTGTGAACCTTCGTGGTTTAAACACTTACGAAAACAGCGTTTCCACAAATTCTTTCCGGTCAAACACCTGCAGGTCTTCCATCTTCTCGCCCACGCCAATGTATTTCACCGGGATTTTAAACATATCGGAAATGCCAATCACCACGCCGCCTTTGGCTGTGCCATCCAGTTTGGTCAATGCCATGGCATTCACTTCCGTAGCAGCAATAAACTGCCGGGCCTGCTCTATGGCGTTTTGCCCGGTGGAAGCATCCAGCACCAGCAGGATTTCGTGTGGTGCATCGGGAATCAGCTTTTGCATGACGCGTTTTATCTTGGAAAGTTCATTCATCAGGTTCACCTTGTTGTGCAATCTGCCGGCGGTGTCAATAATGACGACGTCTGCCTCTTGTGCAATGGCCGATTTCACGGTATCATAAGCCACGGAAGCCGGGTCGGCGTTCATGCCCTGACTCACGATGGGAACACCTACACGCTCCGACCATATCTCCAGTTGCGACACCGCGGCGGCACGGAATGTGTCCGAAGCACCCAACACCACGTTTTTCCCGGCCCGTTTAAAATTGTAAGCCAGTTTACCAATGGTGGTGGTTTTCCCCACGCCGTTTACACCGACAACCATGATAACATAAGGCTTCTTCTCTGCCGGGAATTCAAAATTAGCACCATCGCCGCTGTTGTTTTCCTGCAAAAGGGCAACAATTTCCTCTTTCAGAAGCCGGTTCAGCTCATCCACGCCAAGATACTTGTCGCGGGCTACACGGGCTTCAATACGGTCGATAATCTTCAGCGTAGTTTCTACGCCCACGTCAGACGTTACCAGAATTTCTTCCAGTTCATCCAATACCTCGTCATCCACTTTCGATTTCCCGACAACCGCTTTTGAGAGTTTACTAAAAACGCTTTGTTTGGTTTTTTTGAGCCCTTTGTCCAGTTCTTTTTTTTGCTCTTTGGAAGAAAAGAAAGAGAATAGTCCCATAATTATCAGATTAAAAATTTGTTACGCTTCGACACAAAATTAAAAATAAAAAAAGCTTCTTCCCGATAACAGGAAAAAGCTTTCTTTTTAAGAATTGAGAAATCTTTCTGCTTATTTCTTAGCAAAATATTCTTTTACCTTATCGGTAGGGACAATCTCTTCTTTAAAAGTGTAAGCACCCGACTTGGGGGATTTTACCGCTTTAATAACTTTTGCAAAGTCTTTTCCTGTGCTCTGTAATGATGCAACTACTTTCTTAGCCATGGTTCAAATTATTTAATTTCTCTGTGAATGGTCATTTTTTTCAGGATAGGGTTGTATTTTTTCAACTCCAGTCTTCCGGGGGTATTTTTTTTGTTCTTGGTAGTGATGTACCTCGAAGTACCCGGCATACCGCTTTTTTTATGCTCGGTGCACTCTAAAATTACCTGTATTCTTGCGTCTTTACTTTTCTTAGCCATCGTGAATCGCTTTTAAAATTTTGGTCGGCAAAAATACAAATTCATCCCACACAATCCTAATAATTTCAAAAATATTTTTCTTTAATTTTTACGGGCGGCTCACGCACAGGCCCACCGACGGGCTGTCCGCTATAGTCGGTACTGTCCGTGTCGTGTCAGCTAAGCGTTTGCAGGGGCTTCCTCCGGTCGCCCTGCCTCCGCAAGCTTCCAAACGGCACAGTCAGCACCTCGCTGCCGCTCCCATCCCTGGCGCATCGGAGTGATGAATGAAGAGTGATGAATGATGAAGGAAGAGTGATGAATGAAATAAGTATACTTTTAATGCAATATAGCCTGCACATAAGGCGTAATGCCCTGAAAGAAAAATTCCACGGCAATCATCATCACAATCAGCCCCATGAATTTCATCAAAATTTTGTTGCCGCTGGTGCCCAAAAATTTGGTGATGCCGGTAGCACCCAGTAATATCAACAGCGAAACAATGGAAACCAAAATAATGGAAACAATCACTTCACCACGCCCCAATAAAGTTTTGGCATCGCCCATGAGCACAATGGCGTTGGTGATGGCACCCGGGCCGGCAATCATGGGGATGCCGAGTGGTGTGATGGCCACGTCATCCACGTAGGCATCCACTTCATCTTCGCGTAATTTCATCCGGCTCAGTCTGGCGTTTAGCATATCGTAGCCCATGATAAAAAAGAGCACACCGCCGACAACTTTTAGCCCGGCTACCGAAATACCGAAAAAGTCAAACAGATATTTTCCCGATACGGCAAATAAAATCAAAACCAAAGATGCTGTTAAAATGGCTTTCATGGCGGTTTTTTTCCGTGCCTTTTTTGAAAGGCCATCGGTCATGGTCAGGTAAACCGGCATGACGCCCAGTGGATTTATCAACGTGAAAAACGATGTAAAATAGAGCAATATGACAGTAACGTGTGACATCTTTTATGAAATATTGTTACAAAACAAATATTGGCGCAAGCATCTGCTTGTGCCTTACCTTATAAACTATTGATCTTCACTTCCACCGTTTCCAAAATCATATCGCGGCAGCCGCGTGCTTTTTGGGCTAGTTCTTCGGCACGTTGAAGCATCTCATTGGTATATTTCTTATCGATAATACCCATGGCATTGATTTTGACATTCAGGTAAGCACCTTCCACTGCCGTTAGTGCGCAAAGTGCGCCCACACCGGCATCGGAAGCGGAGTTGGGGTTGCCGTTTTCGGCCATGGCCCGCATAACCGCAATGGAGTTGTAGGATGTTTCCATAACCTTCAACGGGACTTCCATGGCGTATTTTGAAGCTTCCTGAATGGCTTGCTGACGAAGTTTTTTCTCTTCAGCTGTTTTCTTCGGAAGTCCGAAAGCATCCATAATTTTGTTAAAAGCACGGGTGTCTTCGTCCACGAGGTGCAATAAATCTTCTTTGAATTTTTGTCCTTTTTCGGCCCAGTCGGAGAACAGTTCCCACTGGTCGTCCCAGCCGCGTTTGTGTGCCGACAGGTTAGCGACCATGGTTCCCAGCGAAACACCCAAAGCCCCTACGTAAGCCGAAATAGAACCGCCGCCGGGTGCCGGTGATTCGGAAGCTGTTTCGTTGGCAAAGGCGGTGAGGCCCATGTCAACCAGTTTTTTGTCCGGCTCTTCCAGCAAAAATTCAATGATGCGTTCTTTCGGGTTAAAAGGCTTTAAGTCGTTAAGTCCCATAGATTTGATGGCGATTTTAAGCAGCTCATCACGGTCAACGCCAACGGAGCGTTTTTGCTTACGCAGAAAATAGCGTCCGGCTTCCAGCATGGCTTCCAGCGGGATAAGTCCCACCAGCTCCGAGCCGGTAACGCGGATACCGCGTGCATCGGCTTTTTTGCATACTTCGTCAAAAGCCACGTGCACTGGTGTAATGCTTATGTTGGTGAGGTTCATGGAAATCTGGGCAACGCCATATTCTTCGATAAACCATCCAATGGCTTTCACGGCTTTCAGTGAACCGGGAACCATGACCGGTTTGCCATTTTCGTCTTTCACAATTTTCCCGGTAACGGGATTTCCTTCTCTTTTTGTCCGGCCCCGTTCGCGCACATCAAAAGCAATGGCGTTGGCACGGCGTGTGGAAGTCGTGTTCAGGTTCACGTTGAAAGCCACCAGAAAATCGCGGGCTCCCACGGCCGTGGCCCCGCTGCCGGCTACCCGCTCATTGAATCCGGCAGGGCCGAAATCGGGTTTCCAGTGCGGGTCTGACAGCTTTTCGGCCAGTCCTTCGTATTCGCCGGAGCGACAGTTGGCCAGGTTTTTACGTTCTTCGGTGAAAGCGGCATTTTCATAACAATAGACAGGAACTTCCAACTCTTCACCAATACGTTGGGCCAGCTTACGGGCATATTCCACCGTCTCCTCCATGGTGATGTTGGCCACCGGAACCAACGGACAAACATCGGTAGCCCCAAAACGGGGATGTTCGCCTTTGTGATGCCGCATGTCGATGACTTCGGCAGCTTTTTTTACCGCCCTGAAAGCAGCCTCAACGACTTCGTCGGGTGTGCCCACAAGTGTTACCACCGTGCGGTTGGTGGCAGCCCCCGGGTCAACATCGAGCAATTTTACGCCTTCCACCTTTTCTATTTCATCGGTAATATGTTTGATAATGCCCATATCACGCCCTTCGCTGAAGTTGGGGACGCATTCAATCAGTTTTTTCATAAGATAAGCTGTTTATTTGTTCAATTCTGTTTTTTTTCGTTTTAACGTTTTAATAAGCTGGTCGGGATTTGTAATCCCGACTTTCACTCGCTCATTCTACCTATTTGCTCATTCGGATTTGCAATCCGAATGTTAAAGAGAACAAGGATTTAAAATCCTTTATTCTTTATGAAGGTCGGGATTGCAAATCCCGACCAGCGTAGAATCAGCATTCGGATTGCAAATCCGAATGAGCGTTCGTTTCAGTAAAATTTACGTTTCAGCAAAAATATAGCAAAAAGTTACCCGCAAAATTAACATTTTTCAGTGTGAACGACTTGTCCGTTCAGTATGACCGTCTCCACCTTGTTGCTGCCAAAGGCATAGGGCATAAATTCCAGCGTGGGAATGGGTTTGGTGATGAAGACGTTGGCGATTTTTCCACGGGCAATGCTGCCGAGCACATCGCTGATGCCCATGGCGTAAGCTGTGTTCAGTGTGGTGGCGTATAGGGCTTCTTCGGGCAGCAGGCGATAAGCGATGCTGGCCATGGAGAGGATAAACTGCATGTTCCCGGAAGGTGCTGAACCTGGGTTGAAATCGCTGGCCATGGCAACGGGCAGCCCGGCATCAATCATCTTGCGGGCCGGTGCGTAAACCATCCCCAAAAAGAAGGCTGCCCCTGGCAAAATGGTGGGCATGGTTTCCGAAGCCAGTAGGGCTTCTATCTCCGCGTCGCCGGTATATTCCAAATGGTCCACCGACAGCGCGTTGAATTTTACCCCGGCCTGGATGCCGCCCGAATAGTCCAGTTCGTTGGCGTGAATTTTCCCCCGGAGGCCGTATTTTTGTCCGGCTTCGAGAATACGTTCGGTATCTTTTATGGTGAAAAATCCTTTGTCGCAAAACACATCCACAAAGTCAGCCAGTCCCTCTTCCGCCACCTGTGGCAACATTTCGCTGATTACTTTGTCCACATATTCGGTTTGCCGGCCTTTATATTCTGCCGGAACGGCATGTGCTCCGAGAAAGTTAGCCCGAATGGTCAGTGGTGAATCCTGTTTCAGCCGTTTTATGACCCGCAGCATTTTCAATTCGCTTTCTGTACTCAGGCCGTAGCCGCTTTTTATCTCCACGGCACCGGTACCCAGTGAAATAATTTCATTTAGTCGCTGCATGGCCTGTTCATAAAGTTCATCTTCTGAAATTTCCTGCATTTTCCGGGCAGTATTCAGGATGCCACCGCCGCGCCGCGCAATTTCTTCGTAGGAGAGACCTTTAATTTTGTCCACGTATTCAATTTCGCGTGAAGCGGGATAAACGAGATGGGTATGCGAATCCACGAAAGAGGGAAAAACCAGTTTTCCGGTGGCATCCAGTACCTTGACATCTTCCGTTTCAAAAAGAACATCGGATTTGTCCAGTTCTTTCATGCGGCCAAAATCAGCAATCTTTCCCTGGCGAATGAGCAGCCAGGCATCCGCGATGCTGTTGAGGTCTGCCATTGCCTTTCCCTTTACAAATTTGCGGGGCTTTTCTTCCGTGAGTACCAGCTGTTTTATGTTTTCTATGAGGATGGTCATGGTTTGTGATTTTAAGGAACAAAAATACGGAAGAAAACGGTTTCACCTTCCATGCAGTTTGGCCGAAATAGAAATTGGCATTAAAAGATTGTTTTTATTTATCCCGGCTTTGTTCCTGTGTGTTTGTATTCATATTTAGAGGTGCTGTTGGCTATGGCTCAGATTACTGATGAAAGCGGTTGTATAGTTTGTGATTTTTTAAAAAGGAGGTGTGTTATTTGGAGTTAATATAAAAATGGCATGGAGAAGTCTCTAAAACAGACAATTTATTATACTTGCATTTTTAAAGTAGCTCATCAATTTCTGCGGCAAAAAATTCATAATAAGATGCCAAAAACAAAAGAAGCCTGGGGTTCCAGGGTCGGTCTCATTCTTGCCATGGCTGGAAATGCTGTGGGACTTGGTAACTTCCTTCGGTTTCCGGTACAGGCGATACGGAACGGAGGAGGCGCGTTCATAATTCCTTATCTCGTTTCGTTTCTGCTCATGGGTTTGCCATTGTTGTGGATTGAATGGGCACAGGGAAGGTTTGGAGGTGTGCGGGGCAGCCATTCCACTCCTTTTATTTTCGACAGTATGTCCAAAAAAAGAATGTGGAAATATGTGGGCGTTTTCGGGATCTTTACCAATCTGGGTATTATTTCGTATTATACTTACATTGAATCCTGGACGCTTTCTTATACGTTAAAATCTATTGCCCAGAGCTTTGGCGGACTGGATCGCCATCAGGTAAGTGCTGCTTTTGACAAATACGCAGGTGTTCACAGTACATTGGCCGGTCACGCCTTGCCGATCAATATTCCTACCTGGGCAATTATTGCTTTTCTTATCACGCTGGCTATCAATATTTATATTTTATCACGCGGCCTCAGTGGGGGCATTGAGAAAGTGGCCAAAATTGGAATGCCACTACTGTTGATTTTTGGTGTTTTTCTGGCCATTCGTGCCATAACACTGGGATCTACCGGTGTTGCCGGATGTGTAACCTGTAATTCTCATGCAGGCCTTAACTTTTTATGGAAGCCCAATTATAGCAGCCTGAGTGACCCCAAAGTGTGGCTTGCGGCGGCGGGGCAGATATTTTTTACACTTTCCGTGGGAATGGGTACTATTCACTGCTATGCTTCGTATGTAAAGAAAAATGAAGATATTGCCCTGAATGCCATGACTGCCGGATGGATGAACGAATTTGTTGAAATTGTACTGGGTGCTTCCATTGTCATTCCCATTGCTGTCGGTTATATGGGACTTGACTGGGTGAAAGCCAATGCGGGTTTTATGATGGCTTTTAAGACAATGCCTTATTTGTTTAGCCAGTGGGGAGTTGTACTTTCTACCTTATCGGGGGTGGCCTGGTTCGGTTTGTTGTTTTTTGCCGGAATTACTTCATCGCTTGCCATGGGCACACCTTTTATGGCTCTTCTGCAAGATGAATTTAGTATGTCGCGCAACAAGGCATCACTGGTTCTTGGTGCTGTTGTCCTGATGCTGGCACTACCTACAATTTTCTTTTTCCAGGTGGGCGTCTTTGATGAATATGATTATTGGACGGGAACGGTCTCGCTGGTGGTTTTTGCCTTACTGGAAGTTATTTTGTTTTCATGGATTATAGGTGTGGATAAAGGTTGGGAAGAAATTAAACGTGGCTCGGATATTCGGATGCCTCTAATCTACAAGCCCATTATGAAATGGGTAACGCCCATTTTTATTATTGTTATTTTTGTCAGTGCACTGATAAAACCGGCAGGAGGGCAGTTTGTTGATTGGCAACTGGCATTTCATCAGTTGTTTACACATGGTACCTGGCCTTTTGCCCATAACAGTATTATTGCCCAAATGTTTCATTTAGGTACCCCCTGGGTATATTTTAAAGACGGCCTGCCAACTGCTATGTTTTTTAAAGACATGTCGCGCTTGTTGCTGACGCTGACTTTTGCCGGACTGGCTTTTTTGGTACATGTTGCTGCAAGGAAAAGAAGAAAAACTGCTAAAATTACTGAATCATGAGTAGAGAAGCATTAATATTTATGATTACTGTTCAGGGAACAGTGACAGCTATTGTTGCCTACTTTTTTATTAAAGTACTGAGAACTCCGGCCAAACCACCTGAAGAGGATGATGATGCTGATAGCGTAGAATAGAATAAATTCTTTTCTGCTTTTTGTATTGCAGCATTAATATGTTTACTTTTGGTTTCATGAACCCCAAAAATATAGTGTAGCTTCTTTTTTAATCATGCAAAATAAATTCCGTTATTGGGTCCGTGACTTTTTCACATTGAACAAAGGCGAACAACGTGGAATTCTTGTCTTGTTGATTATCATTTTATTGCTCTTGGCTGGTAATCTTCTACTGCCTGAGATTCTTCCCCACAAAAAGCATGATTTTAAACAGTTTAATAAACAAGTTACCCGATTTCTTCATGCACAAGA
>WFNG01000148.1 GCA_015488735.1 Bacteroidales bacterium
ACCTCTATCTGGTTCACTAGTCTGTCTATTGGCATTTTGTTGAGCGTTAGTAAAGATCTGGAATCGAATAATATTGAACAAACAGCGAAATGAAACAGACAAAGAGATATAAGATATTGATGAGCGGTGGCGGGACCGGAGGACATATTTTTCCGGCCGTTGCTATTGCCAATGGCTTAAAGACATCACTAACTGATGTAGAGATTCTTTTTGTCGGTGCAAAAGGCCGTATGGAAATGGAAAAAGTTCCGCAGGCCGGATTTCGTATCGAAGGGTTGTGGATAAGTGGTATCCAGCGCAGGCTGACACTGAAAAATCTTATTTTTCCGTTCAAGCTCCTGGATAGCCTCATAAAAGCGCGCCGTATTGTAAAGCAGTTTCAGCCTGATGCTGTGGTGGGAACGGGTGGCTATGCCAGCGGGCCTTTGTTGAAAGCTGCTGCCGGTGCAGGTTTTCCAACGCTTATTCTGGAACAAAATTCCTATCCGGGCATTACCAATCGTTGGCTTGGAAAAGTTGCCGATGTGGTTTGTACAGCTTACGAAGGAATGGAGAAATATTTTCCTGCCGATAAAATTGTGGTTACAGGAAGTCCCATTCGGAAAAACATCCGGGAGATGCGTGTTGCTACAGCAGAAGCACGTAAGTTTTTCGGCCTCGACGAGAACCGTAAAACCCTGCTGATTATAGGTGGAAGCCAGGGGGCATTACGCATTAATGAAGCGGTGGCGAAGCATGTGGAACAACTGCTTGCTACGGGTATGCAAATCATTTGGCAAACAGGAAAGCCATCCCGGGGGATGGCAGAGAAATCGCTGCTGAACTCCAAGTTCAGAAACCGTGTGGTTGTGAAAGATTTTATTTATGAAATGGATAAAGCCTATGCCGCTGCTGATGTGGTGGTATCCAGAGCCGGTGCCATTGCCATTGCCGAAATCATCCAGGTAAATAAGCCCGCGGTATTTATTCCACTGCCTTCTGCTGCCGAAGATCATCAAACGCATAATGCCAGATCGCTGACCGAAAAAGATGCCGCACTTTTGCTGGAAGAAAAAAATGCTTCCCGCCACTTTTATGATGTGGTAGTGGGTTTAATAAAAAATGAAGAGAAGAAAAAAAGCATAAAAATGAATCTGCGGCAGTTTGAACATGGTGATGCAACAGAGAAAATTGTAGAACAGGTTTTGAAATTAATTGAACAAAAGAAAGTTTGAATACTGTAACTGACATAGTGTATTTTTTGGGTATCGGAGGCATCGGTATGAGTGCGCTGGCGCGGTATTTTCATGGTCTTGGGATGACTATTTACGGCTATGATGCCTGCAGTACCCCGCTTACCAAACAGCTGGAATCTGAGGGGATGCATATTCATTATAGCGAAAATACCGGACAAATTCCTGCACAAATTTCGCGTGTGGTTTATACGCCTGCTATTCCGGATACCAATGCTGAATTTCGATATTTCAAATCACATGGTGTAAAAATGGAAAAACGGGCTGTCGTCATTGGCGAAATTAGCCGCGATTTGTTTACCGTTGCCGTTGCCGGAACGCATGGTAAAACCAGTATTACAGCTATGTTAGCACAAATATTATATGTGGCCCGAATGCCGTTGGTGGCTTTTGTAGGGGGTATTGTCCGGAATTTTGAAACCAACTTTATCTCTTCTCCCACCCCAAAGTTTATGGTTGTAGAGGCTGATGAGTTCGACCGTTCTCTGCTCTCATTATATCCTGATATTGTTGTGATTACCTCCATGGATGCCGACCATCTGGATGTTTATTCCGGCCTGGAAGATTTGCAGCATACTTTTCTCCAATTTGCCCGGTTGCTTCCACAAAATGGGCTGCTTGTCCACAATGATAAGCTGTCAATTTTCAATGGCGAAATAAAAAATCGTTTGCCTTATGGCTTGTCCGAACAAGCTGTGCTTAGTGCAAAGAATATCCATTTGGGAAACGACCGTTATTGTTTTGATGTCTGCCGGGATGGCGAATTGCTGATGACATTAAATATGCTGGTTCCCGGAAAGCATTATGTTGAAAATGCACTTGCTGCCATTGGCGTTGCATTGCGGTTAGATATTGAAAGTATAACAATAAAGCAGGCACTGGAGAATTTTGCTGGTGTTGCCCGCCGTTTCGATTACCGGATCAAAATGCCGGATATGGTTTACATCGACGATTATGCACATCATCCCAAAGAGTTGATGGCAACAATGCAGACAGTTCGCCAGCTATATCCGGAAAAGAAAATGACAGTGGTTTTTCAGCCACATTTGTACAGCCGTACCCGTGATTTTGCAAATGATTTTGTACAGGTCCTCGGTCAGGCTGACTGTTTGGTTTTACTGGATATTTACCCGGCACGCGAAAGACCAATTCCGGGTATTAACGCTCAAATGATAGCAGATAAAATAAATCTGGAAGAAAAGTATGTAATGACGAAAAAGGAACTTTTGGCTTTCCTGAAAAAGGAAAAACCAGCGTTGTTACTTACTCTGGGTGCTGGTGATATTGGTCTGATGGTTGGAGAAATTGAAAAAATATTGATGGCATCATGAAAAAGACACTCTCCATATTGTTTGTTTCTCTTTTTGCACTGGCACTGATTTTGCTGGCTTCATACGGTTATACCCAATACCGCAGGCAGAAAGTAAACAAAATTGTGGTGCACATCCAGCGGAATGGTACTATGGGCTTTCTGGATAAAAAGAAAATAATGTCCATTATCTTAAAACAGGACTCAGTAACGGGAAAGCTAATTAAATCAATTAATACCAGTAAGATAGAAAGGAAAATTACGAGAAATCCTTACGTGAAAGCGGTGGATGTATTTTTAAATATTTCTGGCAGCATGATGGTGAATGTAACCGAACGTACCCCTTTGTTGCAAATTTTTACTTTGAAGGATAAAAGTTGTTACATAGATTCAGACGGTAACCTTTTCCCATTGAGTAACCACTTTTCCCCACGGATTTTACCTGCTAACGGATATATTAAAGCCAGACTGATAATGGGAAAAAATATTCATGATAAAATGTATCGCAACACGTTCCTTCCCGGTTTATATTTGCTGGCAAAAAAAATTAGGGCAAACCATTTCCTGAAGGCTAATATTAGTCAGCTGTTCGTCAACAGCAGAGGGAATATTGACATGGCGCCTGAGTTGGGAAGGTTTATTTTTCACCTGGGAGACAGCACGAATATGAACATTAAACTTGAAAATCTTGAGGCTTTCTGCAAAAAAGTTCTTGTACGCGGAGCCTGGTCAAAATACAGAAGTATAAATCTGCAATACACTAACCAGATAGTTTGCACAAAAAAATAGGCTTATGGAAGAAAATGATATTATTGTCGGATTAGACATTGGAACAACTAAAATTGCCACAATTGTAGGGCAAAAAGATGAATTTGGGAAAATTGAGATTCTTGGTTATGGTAAAACCGAATCTATTGGTGTGAAAAGAGGGGTTGTTATAAACATTGAAGATACGGTAACCTCTATTAGAACGGCTGTGGCACAGGCTGGAGAGAAGTCAGATGTTGATGTAAAATATGTGAATGTAGGTATTGCCGGCCAGCATATCAAAAGTATTCAGCATCGCGGTTCTCTTATCCGCGAAGATGCGGAAAAGGAAATTACCAACACTGAGGTGGAAAAACTTATCAGCGACATGTATAAACTCAACATGTCGCCCGGTGAAGAAATTATTGAAGTTATTCCACAGGATTTTATTGTTGATGACGAAGATGGTATCCGTCATCCGGTGGGTATGCTCGGCAACAAACTGGAAGCAAATTTCCACATCATTATCGGGCAGATTGCCGCTGCAAAAAATATTTATAAATGTATTGTCAAGGCGGGTTTGGAAATGGCTGATTTAATTTTGGAGCCCATGGCTTCAGCACAGGCTGTTCTGAGTGAGGAAGAAAAAGAAGCGGGCGTTGCATTGGTGGATATTGGTGGTGGCACAACGGATATCGCTATCTTTCAGGATAGCATTATCCGGCATACTGCTGTGATTCCGTTTGGCGGAGATATTGTAACTGAGGATGTTAAAGAGGGCTGCTCTATCATCCGGAGACATGCTGAAGAGTTAAAAGTAAAATTTGGATCAGCCCTTGCTGAAGAAAGTAAAGACAACGAGGTGGTGGCTATTCCGGGTTTGCGTGGTCGTCCGCCAAAGGAAATTACCCTCAAAAATCTGGCTTCTATCATTCAGGCACGGATGGAAGAAATTATCGATCATGTACATTATGAAATTAAAACTTCCGGTTTTGAGAAAAAACTTATTGCCGGTATTGTGCTCACCGGAGGTGGCTCTCAGTTGAAGCATGTTAACCAGCTCATGGAGTTTAAGACCGGTATTGAAACACGCATTGGCTATCCCAATGAACATCTTGCAAAAGAAGTTCCCGAGGAAATGGCCAGCCCCATGTATGCCACAGGCATCGGCCTTGTTATTGAAGGAATTAAACGAATGGAAAGTGACATCAAGACATCAAAAGGAGATGTAGAGAAGTCTTCGGATAAGCCCAATGCTAAAAAGGGAGAAACAAAAGAAAGAGATTTTAGCGGAAGTCGCGGATTTCTTGGTAAAGTAAAAAAATGGTTTGAAGATGATAATTAAATTAACTTTTTAATGTTAAAAACTATCTTTCAAGAGCCATGATAAAGGCAAACAATTAATTAATTTTAATTCGGAAATTATGGAAAGTAATATACAGGACGAACCCGTAAGTAATTTATTTAATACTATGGAAAACAAAATCGAATTCAAGAAAAAAAGGCATACATCAATTATTAAAGTTATCGGTGTTGGCGGTGGCGGTGGTAATGCCGTAAATCATATGTTTGCACAAGGTATCGAAGGTGTCGATTTTGTGGTGTGCAACACTGATATGCAGGCGCTGGATGCCAGTCCGGTTCCGGTAAAAATTCAACTGGGTACTACCGGACTGGGTGCCGGAGCTATTCCCGAAGTTGCAGAAAAGGCAGCCGAAGAATCCCTTGATAAACTGAAAACAGTTATCGATGCGGATACGCAAATGATTTTTATTACGGCAGGAATGGGTGGCGGTACCGGTACAGGTGCCGCACCGGTAATCGCGAAGTTTGCCCGTGAGCAAGGACTGCTTTCGGTGGCTATTGTAACGCTCCCTTTTCGTTTTGAGGGCCGTAGAAAAATGCTCAAAGCACAACAGGGAATTATTGAGCTGAGGAAAAACGTAGATACATTGCTGGTTATCAGTAATGATAAACTTCGTGAGCAGTATGGCGATTTGGGGCTTGGAAACGCTTTTGCTCATGCTGATGATGTGTTGACATCGGCCGCTAAAGGAATAGCCGAACTGATTACTGTTCATGGATATGTAAATGTTGACTTTGAAGATGTGAAAACTGTTATGAAAGACAGCGGTAAAGCCATTATGGGGTCGGCAGTAAAAAGCGGAGAAGACCGTGCTTACCAGGCAATTGAGGAAGCTATGCGCTCTCCCTTGTTGGATGACAATGACGTAACTGGAGCAAAAAATATTCTTCTTTATATTTCAACAGGCGATCAACAGGATGTTACCATGGATGAAATTTCGGTTATAACCGAATATATTTCTGATAAATGTGGAGATAACGAGACAGACGTGATATGGGGCCGCGGTTTTGATGAGAACATGGGAGAAAGTCTTGGTGTAACAATTATTGCCACTGGTTTTGATGCCAAAGAAAAAATTCATCAGCTTTTTCCTGAAAGGGAACACCCCACGGATGATATCACCCCGCAGAAAAATACAAACGGTAAATTAGATCCGGCTAGTGAGAAATCGTCTGATCTTGGTGATGCTTCCTCTGAAACTAATTCCGAACCTCAGGATGTATCCGGCCTGATTCATAAAGAAACATCTTCCGACAGCCCATCATTGGAAAATAATCCGGTTGAACCGGTAAAAAAAATCATTCATAATCTGGATGAGAATCCGGAAAATGAACAACATACCTCGGTAAAAGAAAAGATTAGTCACGATGTTTCTCCTCAGCCAGAACTTTCTTCTTTCAAGAAAATTATAAAAAGTCAGCCGTTGGGTGTCAATGAAAACGAGAAAAAAACCGAAGTAAATACGGCTAAAGAGGAGCTCAATGAGAAAGTACACAAAGCTTCGGAGGCGAGGAAAAAGAAACTGGCCGAGCTGAGTATGATTCGCAGCAAGCCTGTATCGGAACAAGAAAAAATACCGGCTTACAAACGGCAGAATATTCAGCTTTCTGAACCCAACTACTCCACAGACTCGCAGGTATCGCGATACACCCTTTCTGAAGATGGAAAGAAAAATACGATTATTAAATCAGACAATTCCTTTTTACACGATAACGTTGATTAATTAAGAGTTATGGGCTTAGAACATTTGATAAACCAGGATTTAAAAGAGGCTATGTTGGCCAAAGACCGGCAAAAACTGGAGGCACTGCGTGCCATAAAAGCTGCTTTGCTGCTGGAGAAAACAGGCGGTGGTGTGGGAGACTCTGAAATTCCGGAGAGCGTTGAGATGAAGCTGTTGCAGAAGCAGGTGAAACAGCGTCGGGATACGGCTAAAATATACCGTGAACAAAACCGTCCGGAGCTGGCAGAAGAGGAGGAATACCAGGCTGCCATTATTGAAAAATATCTCCCCGAGCAGATGTCGGAAGAGGAGGTGAAGGCCGTGGTAGAAAAAGTGATTGCCGATACCGGTGCTTCTTCCATGAAAGACATGGGACGCGTGATGGGAATGGTTGCCAAACAACTGGCCGGCAAAGCCGATAATAAGATGGTTTCTGTTTTGGTAAAACAACTGCTCTCATAAAACAGGGTTAACCGGTATTACTATTTAATGCCCTTCATCGGTGCGAGTTATGGAGCGTGCCGCATTCGATGTTTAAATTTTGCATTTATAAATATTTTCTGTCAACTCTAAATTGATTTATTCTCAATGAACTGGGGATGACGTATGGGTGTTGTTACCCATTGTTTTTTCTTCTTTTCAATCTACAAATGTTTCCTTAATCACTGATTTCATTTCTTTTATCTCTGGTTGTGATAGTCTTCCTAAAATTCTAATAATTCGTTGTTTGTCAATAGTACGAATTTGGTCAATTACAATCCAGCCGA
>WFNG01000149.1 GCA_015488735.1 Bacteroidales bacterium
ATGCTTCCTATGTAGAAAATAATGCTTTCGGATATATTTCCTTTGCTGCAAATCATCGTGATCTGAATAACATTCCAAATTGGCCGCTGCAACCTTTCAGACAAAACAACAAAGATATTTTGCGGCTTTCAGATGCCAAAAACTTCCTTTATCTGATTAGCCCGGGAAACTTCGCCACAAAATCAGGTTTTATCCAGGCAGTAAAAGCAACAAATTACGATGTAGTTATAATGGACCTGTTCTTTAATGATGGGACAGCCTTTAGTAAATACGAAATAAATGAACTCAAAATAAAAAATAATGGCGCTAAACGCTTGGTTATCTGTTATCTTTCCATAGGCGAAGCAGAGAACTACCGCTATTACTGGAAACCCCGCTGGAAAGCCAGTCCTCCCTCGTGGCTTGCCGGTGAAAATCCAAACTGGCCGGGAGATTATAAAGTGAAATATTGGAATCCACAATGGCAAGCCATCATTTACGGCAACGACAGCTCCTACCTGCACAAAATCATGACCACAGGCTTCGATGGAGCCTATCTCGATATTGTAGATGCCTTTGAATATTTTGAAGGGAAATAAGAAAAGTACATAAAAATCAAAGTAATCTGATTATTTACAATAAATGGTAGCCTCACCATCTCCTACAGTGGGAAAAGTGCTACCGATGAAATTCAGGAATCTGACTTTTGTTCGCATACAAACTAATCTTTCACGAAATACATTTATTCCTTTTTTTATTTTCACTGAGTAGTAAAAATTCCACTATTTTTACTTAAAAATAAAACATGGAATTTTTGATAGCATTTCTCGGATTTGCAGCAGGTTTTTTTCTTGCTTATTTATTTATCAATCCGAAATTTAAAAAGCAGGAGACCGATTTCCGGAAGCAGATAGATAATCTTACTACCGCCGCTTTGACAGAAAAAATGGAGTTGGAAAAACAGCTCGGCATTCTGAACGAGCGTATTGCCTCACTGCAAAAAGAAAAAGAAGAAACCAACCGAAATTGCGAAGTTACCCAAAAAGAAAAGGAAACAGCCGAAAGACAACTTATTTCATTAAAATCTGATTACAGTCACTTGCAAGAACGCCTTGATAATGAACGAAAAGAGGTAGAAAAGCTCCAGGAAAAATTCAAAACAGAATTTCAAAATATGGCCAACGCCATCCTGAAACAAAACACCCGCGAATTCAATGCGACCTCACACAAAAATATGAGTGATTTGTTGAATCCGCTAAAGGAAAAAATTACCGATTTCGAGAAAAAGGTGGAAGAGACCTACCAAAAGGGAAAGATTGACCAGACAGTTTTAAAAGAGGAACTAAAACGGCTGCAGGAACTCAATTCAAAACTGGGCGAAGAAGCCGGCAACCTGACCAAAGCCCTCAAATCAGATTCCAAAAAACAGGGTAACTGGGGAGAAGTTGTTCTGGAACGTATTCTGGAACGTTCCGGTCTTATCAAAGATGAAGAGTACGTTTTACAATACAGTGCAACCAGCGAAGATGGTAAAGTTTACCGCCCTGATGTGGTTATCAAACTACCTGAAAAGAAACATCTCGTTATTGATGCCAAAGTTTCGCTAACTGCTTTTCAGACATACATCGCAGCCGAGGATAAAGATAAAAAAGAAAAAGCCCTGAAACTGCACCTGCTCTCCATTCGCAATCATGTAAAAGAGCTAAGTGAAAAGAACTACCAAAATTTAAAAGAGCTGAACACGCCCGATTTCGTCCTGATGTTCATGCCTGTGGAGCCGGCTTTTGGTACCGCAGTTCAGGCTGATGCCGACCTTTTCAACTTTGCATGGGAAAAACGTATCGTCATCGTCAGCCCCACTACCCTGTTGGCGACTCTGCGCACTGTTGCCTCTATCTGGAGCCACGAGAAACAAACCCGAAATGCGCTTGAAATTGCCAAACAAGGCGGAAAACTGTATGATAAATTTGAAGGTTTTTTAAAAGACCTTGAAAAGATTGGTGAAAATCTGAACAAAGCCCAGATGTCCTATACCGAAGCCCACAAAAAGCTGGTATCCGGGCGGGGAAACCTGCTGGGACAAGTGGAAAAGCTGAAGACTATGGGAGCGAAAGCCACCAAACAGCTTGACAAAAAACACCTTGAAGAGTAACCATTGAAGAAAAATCCATGAGTAAAACAGAAAATGAAGCAACGCAGGAGATGGTTTACGGTATCCGTCCGTTGATGGAGGCTCTCACCTCAGATAAAGAGATTGAAAAGGTTTTTCTTCAAAAAGGAGTGGGCGGAAAAACTTTCCATGAGTTGTTACCCATGTTGCGGGAGCGGGAAATCCCTTACCAGACAGTTCCCATTGAAAAGCTGAACCGCATCACACGCAAAAACCACCAGGGCGTGATTGCCTATATCTCACCCATTACCTTTTACAGGATTGAACAACTGCTGCCGGGAATTTATGAAGCAGGTCGCTCCCCTTTTATTCTCATTCTCGATAAGATAACTGACGTGCGCAATTTCGGAGCTATCTTGCGAACTGCAGAGAGTGCCGGTGTCGATGCCGTCCTTGTTCCGTCAAAAGGCGGTGCACAGCTCAACTCCGGAACCATAAAATCATCGGCAGGGGCCATTTACAAAATTCCCATTTGCCGCGAGCATAATTTAAAAGAAGCCATCCTGTTTCTGAAAAACAGCGGACTTCGTATTACAGCAGTAACGGAGAAAGCCGAAAAAGTTCATTTCGATGAAGAACTTACCGGACCGTTGGCACTCATTATGGGTTCCGAAGGAGAAGGAATATCGGGTGAATATCTGAAACTGGCTGACGTAAAAGTGCGTATTCCCATGTTGGGTACCATTGCCTCACTCAATGTGTCAGTTGCCACGGCCGTTCTCCTTTATGAGGTGGTCAGACAAAGGGGATTAAAGAAAAAAATGTAAGTATTTTGGGTAAAAAAGCATTCCCGTCCCCTACTCAAACAGCTCGCACACAGCCGTTTTCAGGTTATCACGCAACGAACGATAGGTTTCGCTGAAAGCTTTTCGACATTGTATAGCATCTAACCAACTTACCTCTGAGATATCCTCCTCCAGCTGTGGTTTTAGTTTACCGGCATAGGAAGTTTCCATAAGAAACCAGTAAGTTTTTTTAAGAAACAGTTTCTCTTTGTAAAAATAAAAGTGGAAACTGGATGGTAATGTTCCGGCAATGTTCAGCCCGGAAACTCCCGTTTCCTCCTCCACTTCGCGCAAGGCACAATGTTCAATATCTTCATGCTTGTTCAGCTTTCCTTTGGGCAAATCCCAAATGTTCCAACGCCGGATGAAAAGCAACTTGTTTTCACTGTTGCGCACAACCCCACCGGCAGCCTCCACATATTTGAAATGTTTTTTCAAATGGCCGAACATTTTCTCTGTATCGTAACCAAAAATAACCGTATCATGCCGATTCTCGTTGTCAATCCAGGTTTGGGCAAAAGAGCATAACATCTTTTTATCTTTTGCAAAAAACGCTTCAACATTAGGATACTTTTCTTTATTTTCAGTAATAATCAGAATGTTATCGAGATAATAAATGGCATACATGATAAAAATATTTAGTTACAAAGATAATATTTTGTAAAAGGAAAGTAAAGCCTGCGAAAAACAAACCGATAAAATCAAAGAAAAAATTTTACTTTTGCCTAATGATATTTACCCCGGAAACAGCAGTCAAAGTCGCCCTGCACCTGCTGGAGATAAACGCCATAAAATTAAGTCCTGAAAAACCTTTTACCTGGGCTTCAGGATTGCATTCGCCTATTTATTGTGATAACCGGCTGGCACTTTCCTATCCTGCTATCCGCGATTTTATAAGACAGGAATTAGCCAAAGCGATAAAAGAAAAATTCAACACTGCAAATCTTGTTGTGGGGGTGGCAACTGCCGGCATCCCACAAGGGATTCTGGTAGCACAAGAATTAAATTTACCGTTTGCTTACGTACGTTCGTCAGCCAAAACCCATGGCATGACAAACCGTATTGAAGGATTTGTTCAAAAAGGGCAGACTGCTGTTGTTGTAGAAGATTTGATATCCACGGGCAAAAGCAGCCTTGCCGCAGTAGAAGCTTTGCGGGAAGCCGGGATTCAGGTTGCAGGAATGATCTCGATTTTCACCTATGATTTGCCGGTTGCCCGTGAAAATTTTGAGAAAGCCGGTTGCGAGATGGTCAGCCTTTCTGATTATACCTATTTAATGGAGACTGCATTGTCCCATAATTTTATTGATAATTCCAAACTTGAGTCACTTTACGCCTGGCGCAATGATCCGCAGAAGTGGAGTGAGGCACATGCCGGTTAAAGTGAAAAGATATAATATATTCAATTAAGTACCAAAC
>WFNG01000150.1 GCA_015488735.1 Bacteroidales bacterium
AACATGATCTATCCTCTTTTTTGAAAGATGTTGAAGCGGTAACACGGATGAAGAACTTTGGCGTATTGACAGTTATCCTGGTTTTGCTGTTGCCTGTAAACCTGTTGCTGGAGAGCCGAAAATGGCAGTTTCTTATGGAAAAGCTGGAAAAGGTTTCCCTGATGCAGGCTTTTAAAGCTGTTTTGGCCGGTACTTCAGTCAGCGTTTTTCTTCCCAACCGTGTGGGCGACTACCTGGGCAGGGTCTTTGTCCTGAAAAAAGCCGACCGTCTGCAGGCCACACTTGCCACCATATTGGGAAGTATGGCACAGCTGCTTACCACCATGCTGTTCGGACTTACTTCGGTGGCTTTTTTTCTTCCGCACTGGATAAAAACAGATACCTCATTGAACCGGTGGATATTTGGCGGGTTGCTTTTCAGTATTATCTTTGTAGCTGCTATTCTGGTTTTTGCTTTTTTGAATTTCAGCGTTTTCTCTGTGCTGCTGAAAAGATTAAGTGGCCGGGCTTATAAAAAGATTGCCCGTTATGCGGAAGTTTTTTCCTGGTACAATGCCCGTGGCCTTTTTTATATCCTTGTAATCAGTATCCTCAGATATCTTGTTTTTTCGCTGCAGTTCTTCCTGTTAATCAGGATATTTCGCATAGATATCGGCTATTTTCAGGCCATGATGGTCATCGGGCTGATTTATCTGCTTATGAGTGCCATACCCACCATCGCCCTTTCTGAGATTGGCGTTCGTGGCTCGGTAAGCCTGTATGTCTTTGGTCTCTTTTTTGCCACAACACTTTCGGCGGCACAAAACCGGCATGTTATTGCAGCCTCTTTGGCTTTGTGGTTACTTAATCTTGCTGTTCCCGCTTTGTCAGGATTATTTTTTATCTTTAGACTCCGGTTTTTCCGTAACAACAAAAGTCATGAACGCTAAAATATTTCTCTTTGTTCTTTCTGTGTCTGCTGTGTTGTATATGCTGATTATATTTGCTTTTACAGCCGGCTGGAACAACTTAAAAAGCTTTTCGTTTTCGCACAGAAATCCTAAGACGGCATTGAGTGTTGTGGTGGCTTTTCGTAACGAAATGCTGGTATTACCCAAATTGCTGGAAGCTTTTCTACAGCAGACCTATCCGGATGCACTGCTGGAACTTATCCTTGTGGATGACCATTCAACCGATAAAAGTAAAGCGGTTATCAGTGAATTCATTAAAAAGCATAAAGCGCTAAAAATCCGGTTGCTGAATGCTGACGGAAATGGAAAAAAGGCGGCCTTACACAAAGGAATTGTCAGTGCTGCCGGCGAACTTATCGTAACTACGGATGCCGACTGCATGCCCAAAAAGGGATGGCTTTCGGAGATTGCCGTATTGTATGAAGAAAATCATCCAAGGCTCATTTTAGGACCGGTGATGTATGACCGTGAGAAATCATTTTTACAAAAGCTTTTTTCCCTTGATTTTATGAGTTTGGTAGCTTCCGGGGCGGGCTCTGCGGAAATCGGACTTCCTTTTATGGGAAATGCTGCCAATATGGCTTTTGAAAAAGAAATATACCTGGATGCGAAAACAGATGTGCTGAATGCCGGTTTCGCCTCGGGAGACGACATTTTCTTTATCCATTACGTCCGGCGTGCGTTTGGCAGAAAAGCCATTGCTTTCATCAAAAATGAAGAAACCATTGTTCACACACCGCCACCTGAAAATATAAAAGCTTTTTTCGCACAACGCATCCGTTGGGGGTCGAAAGCCAGAGGCTATTCACAGCCCTGGGCCGTCATTGTTTCCTATACCATTTTTCTTTTTAATTTTCTGCTGACTGCCTCTCTTATTTTAAGCTTGTTTGTTCCCTGGCTTATCGTTATCTATGTGCTGTTTGTCGTGCTAAAAACACTGACCGACTTCCCGTTACTTTACGCCTTTAGCCGGTTTGCCGGAAAACAGCGTTTGTTATTCCTTGTTCTTCCCTTTGAAATAATCTACCCGGCTTACATTACCTTTGTGGCTTTTCGGGGACTTTTCCCGTTTGCGTGGAAAGAAAGAGAAATTGTAAATTAAATTTACCATAAAACATGCTTATGGCGGTAACAAATCCTTTTGGCAAACAGATTGTGTAAAGAATACTGAAAAAGGGATAATGATTACTGTGTATGACGTGCCGACAGCACCGCTTCCACATAACCCAGATCGCCGGGGCGTGTAACTTTGATGTTGTCCGTGTTGCCGTCCACAAGATGCAGGGATTGCCCCATGCGCTCAACTATGGAGGCGTCATCGGTAAAGCTGTTGCGGTAGCTTTGCAGATAAGCTTTTTTGAGAATTCCGGCACGAAAAACCTGTGGCGTTTGTACCAGCCTGAATTTATCACGGTCAGCCGACTGACTGATACCGTTTTCTACCCCGCGTAAAGAGCTGGTTACCGGAACAACAGGAATGGCCGTACCATGAATACCCGCCACACGCAGACAGGCGGTGATGGTTTCACTACTTACCAAAGGACGCACGGCATCATGAATAAGTACAAGGCTTTTGTCGTTTACGTAAACCAGCGCATTTTTTACCGAATGGTAACGGGTAGGTCCGCCATCCACAATCCGGTGTGGGACAGAAAAATCATATTGTACGCACAGATGCTTCCAGCGACCGATTTCCATTTCGGGAAGCACAAGAAGAAATTCGGCTTTGCCATAAAAAGCAGCAAAGGCATCGAAAGTAAGCATCACCAAAGGCCGCCCGTTTACCAGATGAAACTGTTTCGGCGTTTCACTTTCCATACGTCCGCCTTTCCCTCCGGCCACCAGAATGATATAAGTCTTAGTATCCATAATACTCTGCGAAAACAGGAATTAGCAGTAAACCTAGATTATCAGCATGGCATCACCATAGGTAAAAAACTGATATTTTTCTTTAATGGCCTGCCGGTACACCTCGAAGGCAAAATCGAAGCCGAGATAAGCTGTAACCATCATAAACATGGGAGAATATGGCAAATGAAAATTGGTGATCATGGCATTGGCTGTTTTAAACTCATAAGGCGGGAAAATAAACTTGTTGGTCCATCCTTTATAAGGTTTAATTCTTCCGGTGATAGAAACAGCTGACTCCAGTGCTTTCATGCTCGTGGTGCCTACGGCCACCAGTTTGTTTCTGTTTTCGATAGCCTGGTTAATAATTTCAGCCGCTTCGGGGGTAACAACCAGCTCTTCCGAATCCACTTTGTGTTTGGTGAGGTCTTCCACCTCGATGGGGCGGAAATTCCCCAATCCTGTGTGCAGGGTTATTTCGGCAAAGTTAACGCCCAGAATTTCAAGCCTTTTCATCAATTCGCGCGAGAAATGCAGGCCGGCGGTAGGAGCCGCAACAGCACCTTCGTATTTTGCGTAGATTGTCTGAAACCGTTCATCATCTTCGGGTTCTACTTCACGTTCGTGTATTTTGGGTAATGGCGTTTCTCCAAGGCGTTTCAGCGTAGCTTTAAATTCTTCGTAAGGGCCATCGTACAAAAAACGCAGTGTGCGGCCACGCGAAGTGGTGTTGTCAATAACTTCGGCTACCAGCGTTTCATCATCACCGAAGTATAATTTATTTCCAATTCTTATTTTTCGGGCCGGATCAACCATAACGTCCCACAAACGGCTCTCTTTGTTTAACTCACGGAGAAGAAAAACCTCAATTTTGGCTCCTGTTTTTTCCTTTTCACCATGTAAGCGTGCGGGAAAAACCTTGGTGTTATTTATCACAAAAGTATCGCCATCGGAAAAATATTCAAGAATATCTTTGAACATTTTATGTTCAATGGTTTGCTTTTTACGGTCCACAACCATCATTCTTCCTGCCTCCCTTTCCTTAGGTGGATGGCTGGCAATTAATTCTTCAGGTAATTCAAACTTAAATTGTGATAATTTCATTTCGTCCGGTTATTTGTTAAGAAATCAGTAGAACTTTTCTGCTCATAAAAAGCGTGCAAAGGTACATCTTTTTAAAGGGTTTGTCAAGCGATGTATTTTAATGAAATAGTCCATCCACGCTCAAGTTTACGGGTTAAAGGAAAAATCCTAACTTTGTAGGCCATGGAAGCCCCGTTACTCTATAAGATAGGTATCACCCTTATTCCCGGTATTGGTGATGTGAATGGCAAAAAGCTCATTCAGTGGTGTGGCAGTGCCGAAGAAGTTTTTAAGTCTTCTGCCAAAACTTTACGTGCTATTCCGGGTATTGGCCAGGCAGCTGTAAACAATATTCTCAACCAAAAGGTACTGAAACGGGCAGAGGAAGAGCTGCGGTTTATCGAAAAGCACCATGTCAAAGCCTTGTTTTTTCAGGATGAAGGCTATCCCCAACGTTTGCTCAACTGTTACGACCATCCGCTGATGCTTTATTACCGGGGGAATGCCAATTTAAACCATCAGCGTATGGTTGCTTTTGTGGGAACCCGCCGTGCCACAGACTACGGCCGTGCCCGCTGTCGCGAAATTATTGAAGGCTTGCAGGAAAAAGAAGTGGTTGTGGTGAGCGGGCTGGCGTATGGTATTGACGGTTGTGCACACCGCCGTGC
>WFNG01000151.1 GCA_015488735.1 Bacteroidales bacterium
GTATCAAATCTTCGCAAAAGGAAGTCCCGTTCTCCGCTTTTTATGGCTTCAGGTAAACCGTAAAATCCCAAATTTGCCGCGCCGGTAGAGCATAAAAAGTCTTTTCCTTTTAAAAATAAGACATCTGGTCTTTCTTCGAGACCGGCATAATTTGCTGCTCCCCGAACGGTGTCTACTGCCTGACAATAGGTTAATCTGCCAACAGGAGCAGGAAAATCAGTGAAAAAACTTTCATATCTTTCAGCGTGCTCTGAAGGAATTATATAAACGCCAACAGGTTCAAATTTTAATTCAAGTTTGTCAACAATTTTTTTTGACAAATCAGCCCATGCATATTTTGGAGCAATTAATTGTTCTTTTAAAAGTGGTCCGGCCATTTTTTCTTTTTTTATTGTTTATTATCAATATAAATCGCACTTTTCCCGCAAATTTCAATACAGGAAAGACAAAGAATACAGTTTTCGGGTTGTTTAGCAACTGATTTAAAAACCCGGTCAGGATCCGTTTCACCCGGACGTCTTTCCAGTTCGTAAACATCCTCCGGACAAACTTCAACACATTTCCGGCAGCCTACACATTCATCCTCATCGATAAAGATATCGGCTCCTTTTTCAAAAACCATTACACTCATATTTTAACCTCCGTTTTTTTAATTGTTAAAATCATTATGTTATAATCCACAACTCTTTCAATCTTAATTAATTTCAGATAAAAGAAAGGATTCGTCCTTCCCTGTCCATTCTACCATCCTAAAACTTTGTTAACAGAAGCTACCTGTTCTTTCACTTTTTCAACAGACTGTTTTAACAATTCTTTTTCTTCTTTTGTCAAGTTAAATTTGAGGATTTTTTCAACCCCGTTTGCCCCCAACACGGCGGGTACGCCAAGGAAATATCCGGAAATATCGAATTCTCCTTCAAGATAGCAGGCACAGGGCAACACTCTTTTTTCATCAAACATTATCGATTTGGCCATTTCAACTGCCGCTGCAGCCGGAGTATAATATGCTGAACCCGTTTTTAAATGGCCGATTATTTCTGCTCCACCTCCCTGAGTCCTTTTTATTATCGCATCAATTTCGTCTTTTGAAAGCAATTCTGTTACCGGAACACCGGCAACATTGGCAAGTCTGGCCAGAGGCAGCATATAATCCCCATGTATGCCCATTACTATGGCATTAACATCTTTTGGAGAAACACCAATGGCATCAGCTAAAAAAGACCGGTACCTGGCCGAATCCAAAACGCCTGCCATTCCGACAATTCTGTTTTTGGGCAGGTTCGATGCCTTGAATGATGTATAAACCATGGCATCGATGGGATTTGTCACAACCACCACGTATGCGTCAGGAGATTGTTCCAATGCTTTTTCCGTTACATCCTTTACTATCTTTACATTTGTGGCCAGAAGGTCGTCCCGGCTCATCCCGGGTTTTCTTGCAATCCCCGCTGTAATGATAATAACATCCGAATCTCTGGTGTCTCTGTAATCATTTGTTCCTGTAATATCACAAGATATACCATGAATTGATCTGAATTGGGATTGGTCTAAAGCTTTTCCCTGTGGAATCCCTTCCAGAACATCCATCAGTACAATATCGCCCAATCCTTCAATGGCTGCCCAGTGAGCGGTGGTTGCTCCCACATGACCAGCACCGATTACCGTAACTTTTCCTTTTTTCATAATAGCATCTTTTTAAATTATATTCACTATATTTTATAGAATTTAGTTAAATCCTAGTTCAATATATACTTTTCAAAAGTACTGTATTTAATTTAAAATCAGTACGTTTAATACATTGCATTTTGTTATGTTTTATAATAAAAAGTAATATCATTATTGAACTATACCAGAAAAAACAATCCCTTAATTTATGGAGCACTTTGTATGCCAAGTTTTACCACTTACATCCATTACATTAATTGTATATTTTCCGGGATTAAGTGACAGGGGAGAAACTGATTTAAATGTTATTCTTGATTTAGCGGAGAGAGGAACCACCAAACAGTATTTTCCGGAATGAACTTTTTCGAGATAAAAATTCTTAATACTCTGCTTGTCTATTTTTGCTAAGTATTTCTCATTAAAATCTTCTACCGTCTCCCCTTTTGCATCTGTAACATCTATTTTAACGATAAAAGCACCATAAGTATCCGGGCCTGAATTTCGATAAAGCGTTAAGGTTAAATCTCCATTTGTTTTTAGGACAGAATTGGAGATTATAATATGCGGATGCTTTGACGGATTGTGTAGTTTACCATACACACCGCCGTTAAAAGCCTGGTTGGTATACAGAGTAATGAGTATTCCAAATGCAGCAAAAATAAATACCAGTTTTTTGATTGATTTCAGATGTCCAGTAAAAATATCACCGGATGTTAGCCATTTAAGCCAATATTTATCAGCCAGTGCCGGCCATTTTCTCTGCCACAGGTAATCCAGAGACCATGTTCCTCCACCCAGTAAAAATAGTGCTAAACCACCACCGATTCCGGCCACACCAATTTGCCATTCGTCAAGACAGGTGGGTCCCAGCCAACCGGCTCCCAAAAGGATACCTAAAGAAAGAAATGCTGCCCCTAATCCCGTCAATCTGGAAAAGAACCCAAACATAAGCCCCAAACCAACCAACAGCTCTATTATGGAAAAAACAACCAGAAAAACAAAAAGGAGGGTAGCATGTGGCGGTTCTATTAAATATTTGATTACCGGTCCCACACCAGCAATGGCATGTGGCATAAAATGGGCAAATTTGTATCCCAGATAATGCATCGAATCAGGATCCATCTTCCCCGGCATTAAAATAAACCTGCGCAGGAAAGTGCTTGCAAATTGCCATCCCACAATAATTCTTAGCGGAGTAATTAATGTTCCCATCAGGTTACTCCATTCGGAAGCATTATAATTTTTTATTGAATTGTTCATAATCTATATTATTTTAGTGTTTTCTATTTTAATTCTCTGAGGATTTATTTATGTTTTTATACATTTTGATTAAACCGTAGCTGTTCCTCAAGGTGAATTTGAAATTTACCGGATAATTTAAACTGAAACAGCCCTCCTGACCACAATTCTGTGTCGGTTGTTTGTGCTTTTAATGTAAAGAATATTAAGACAAACAAAGTTGCTAATATTATCTTTATCTTCATTTTAACCGGTTATAAAGTTATTATTTCCATAATGCCATGGCAATCTGTGCAATAAACTGATTGCTCCTGTGTGGATTATTTTTTTCGTTGTTTAGCACATATTCCAGTGTAAAACGGGCAAACCGGCCATGCAAATAATAGTTCAGTGTGAAGTGTGTTAAATTGATTTCGTCCATATTATAATTATGTTGGGCATCCGGGTTATAATGTTCGTACAGGATGGCAAATTGAGGTGTTCCGGGCCCGACTTTCACAGGAAGCAGATAAGCGGCCTGAACCCACCATGTTTTTAATTCCATATCGGGATAATTTCCTGTAGGCAGAAACCCGGTAGTGGTGGAGAGAACATCAATTTTATTATTTTTTACATCCATATATTCAGCAGCGAAGCTGTAATTATGGTAATTACCTTCCAAGTCCAGGGTATAACCTCTTGTATTATGCCTGGTGTCATAGATACCATTGAGTACTTTCCCTTCAATAACGTTATTTTGTGCATACCAGGTCCCGCCAATGGAAAGATGTTTTCCTCTGCCAAAATAATTTCCCTGGTATCCCAATAAACTGGAATTTGTATTTCTCCAGGGATTAAAATTAACCTGAACAAGTTTTAAATAGCCCGGAGTTCCATATCCGGTGGTGCTTCTTAACCCATCGCGCCATGCATTATAGATACCAACCTTATAATCGAAATAACCTTTAAAAAGTTCTCCTTTCAACAATGCACCAACAGCTCTTCCTCCGGGATTCTGATCAATACGGTAAGCAAATTTTAGAGGAATACCTTTTAAGGCAGGTTTGTTATTGCTTCCGCCTACAGCTTTTATGGCAACACTCGGATACAAATCCTTGTAAGCACCTGCAAGTCCCAAAAGAGTTGTTCTTTCAGCCATGGGGAAAATAGCGTTTTTCCAGAACGGCAAACGGTCTGAGAAAGGCCTTGAAAAAAATATCTTTTCCTGACCCAGAAGCAACGTGGCCTGTTTAAACTTAGTATAGGCTACTAAAACATCCAACAGTCGCAGGTTTTTATTAGGCGTTTCATATCTTCCCACCGGACCTGCAGCAATGTGCACAACATATTTCCAGCTTCCATAAAAACGGCCAGCCAATAACAGGCGTAATCTTCTGACATAAAAATTATTTATGTTTCCATCGGTCGGAAAACCATGACCTGTTGTAGAAATAAACGGATTGTCTTGTTGTGTAGCCACAAAACGCCCCTGAAACCACACACCTAATTTCATCCCTTTACCAATGACTATTCGGGTATCCGTTTGTTTGGGCTTGGGATTTCCGTACCATAAATCTCCTTTTTTGGTTGTTGTCTTTTTTTGTGCCTGAGCATAAAAGGGCAAGGTAAACATTAACATGAAAATCACCGGAATAACAAAAATCTTCTTCATAATTCAATTATTTTTAAAACTATTTATACTAAAACGCCTCTATAAAAGAGCATTACCTAAAAGATTATTAAATAATAAAAACTCAATTAAATGATTTTTAAACAACACTTCATCTTCAAAATAAAAGGGATGTCCCAATCCTTTAAACAGATGAAACTCAGAATCAGGGATAACCTTATGCAATTTTTTTACAATTTCAGGATCTACTATTTTATCTTCTTCTCCCGACATAAGTAAAACCGGAATTTCTATTTCAGAGAAATGCTCAATCTCATTTTCAATCCAGGCAGGCGCCATAGCAACCAATCCTTTTAAGAGGGCAGGATATTTTAGCGCAAATTTTAAAGCAAAACCACCACTCATTGAAGGGCCAACCAGAACGAAATCATTTAATTGGATTTCAGTTATAAAAGCATCAATAAAATCCACCGGATCAAGATTATTTTTTTCGGAACGGCCAAATCCGGGAAAATCAACCGCGTAAAATTTATATTGCAAATCATGTAATGCTTCGATGGTTCTGTTCAGTTTTAACCAGTCGCCAGAATTAAAAGCTTTACCATGAAGGAAAAGAATTGTGTTCATTCCTTCAGGTTGTTCCAGGTAAAAGACCTTTTTTCCGGAGACAGAACAATTTTTTTCAAAGACCTTAATCATCATTATTGAGTTTTGATTGTTAAAGATTTCTTTTTATAAAACAACCTGCCGGTAATAAGAAACGCACTAAAAACAAATATTCCAAACACTAAACTACTCACTGCCAGTTGCATTCCTCCTGAAATAATGTGACCGCTGGTACAACCTCCTGCCATTCGTGCCCCGAAAATAAGAATAAAACCAGCCATAAAGGCCCAGACAAGTCGTTTTGAAACAGATGGTCCTTTTGCTTCTTCCCAATGTGAATAAACCGCTTTTAACTTAAATTCTCCTTTGACAAGGGCCAAAACAAATGAGGCCAGAAAAGCACCGATTAAAAAGACATATTCCCAATGCCCCGGCACCTTAACCTTTTCAAAATAAGCGTTTTGAGTAAAATGAGTAATACTGTCAGACAGATAAGGATAAGAGGTTGAAGCACCTATGGGCCGGTTGCTCGTAACTTTTAGAAACACAATACCATTTAAAATGGCCATCCCAATGCTGGTTACAACCCATCGGTAATTAACATCCCTGTCTTTCACCGTTCTTTTTTCGTATTGATGCAGGACAAATGCCAACGCAATAAAGGATACGGATATAATCATGACCAAAATAAAGAAGAGTACAGGATGTGTATCTGTCAGGCTATTCAGGGAAATCTTTCCATAATCCGGACCCAAAACAGGCTGAATTGTGGGAAGTGACCAGGTAAATGCCAGTCCGCCTGTTAAACCACCCAGGATACCAACAAAGGCATCTATTGAACCTTCACCCATTGAAACAGGCAGTGTTCCCGGACAATAACCCAGGATTGCCATCCCTATTCCAAAAAGCATACCTCCCAAAACAACACCTCCGAGAATAAAAGGTTTAACATGATAGGAAGCCAAACCAAATGCAATCTCAATACTCAACAAGATAGCCCCTGCTCCAATAATCAAAAGAACTGTTTTAGCAACAGTAAAATCTTTTAATGTCGCATCTCCACTAATGACATCAAAACGGTTCAAATCTGCATATCGGATTAACAGGCCAAATAAAGCTCCAAAAAGTAATATAAGTATAACCATAATAAAATACTTAAAGTAAATACTGTTTCGCCACAAACAAACAGTTGTCATTCATAATTAACAATTTATTTATGTGCAAAAGTAGAGGTTATATCCTAACCGCTATCAGGATAAATAATTATGGGTTATAACCTTTTATTATAATAATAAAAAGAAAAAGAGGAAAGATTGTATTTACTATTTCAGCGGGATATTTCTGATAACAAAATCCATGAACATGTCGGCTAACTGATCTTCAGTACCGTGGGGTGTGATAAAGTAAAAAAGCCGATGAATGGGTGGGCCAGGCAGTTCAATCACGGTCAGGTCACCGCGTTGCAATTCTTCGAGTACACTGTTTAGTGAGAGAAATGCAAAACAATGGGTCTTTTTCAAATAGGTTTTTATGCCTTCTGTACTTCCCAGCTGCATCTCTATATTTAAATCGGCTAAAGAGAGATGCTGTGATTTTAAATAACGTTGAATGACTTGTAATGTTCCTGAACCAAATTCGCGAATGGCGAGAGGTATTTTTTTTAACATTTTAAGATCAATTTCTCCGGTTTTCGCCTGTGATTGATTTTTTCCGGTTACCAGCACAATTTCATCCTTCATAAAAGAGGTGTATCTTAGTTCTGTTTTTTTAGCATAGCCTTCGATAACACCCAACTCTATTTCCTTTTGCAATAAAGCCGCTTCTATTTGTTGTGTATTTCCATTGACAAGATTTACCTGAACATCAGGATATTGGTTATGAAATCCGGCAAGGATATTTGGCAAAACATACTGGGCAATGGTGGTGCTGGCCCCAAGCCGAAGGCCTCCGCTGTTTTGCTGCACCCGTTTGTCCATTTCGAACTGTAACTTCCTGTAAAGGGCAAAAATATCTTCCGCATGGCGAAACAACACTTCCCCATCCGGCGTCAGGTTGATTTTGCTTCCCTGACGAACAAACAGCTTCACCTTGAAATAATTCTCCAGGGCACGAATATGCTTACTCACAGCAGGTTGAGAAATAAACAACGCTTCTGCAGCCCGTGAAAAACTAAGCTGTTTTGCTGCTGTATAAAAGACCTTCAGACGAAAATCGAACATGAACTTTTTTTACAAAGATGGGAATAAATTAAACAGGCAAGGCCTGTTGTTCCAAAATCAGAAATAAAACTTTCCCGTTTTTGAGAAGTCATTTCCCGTAAGACGATAAATAAAAATTCTGCCCGAAGGAAAATCAAAAGAATAACTGTGACCGGATTGAACCGATGAAAAATCGGCAATTCTTCTGCCGGAAAGGTCATAAATAACCAGCCTGGCATTTCCTCCCGCAGGCAAATTTCCTATTTTTAACGCTCCATCTTTTCCTGAATTAAAGAACGTGATGCTGATGTCATCTTTTTTTTTAACAGAATTTGTTGCCGTAAGCTTTTCAGCCAGCCAGATAGAACCATTCATAATCAGCCGCTCGTGGTTGCCATTTGCATCCTTAATCCAGCCATCGTACAGGTGATCTCCGGGGTCGCCTGTGCCATCGTCAGCCGGCGAGCTGTCGCCCATGGCCACAACTTTTCCTTTTCCGAAAGTGGCATAGGCTACCAATACATCTTTGTCACCGAAAGCAGCCCCGGATTTATACACTA
>WFNG01000152.1 GCA_015488735.1 Bacteroidales bacterium
ATCTTGACAGCGAAGACTTTTTTAGCAAAGCAACCAGCATCAGGGGGAGCATTATGATTTTGGGGCCTCTGCTGGCACGTTTTGGCAGGGGGGTTATTCCGCAGCCGGGCGGGGACAAAATCGGCCGTCGCCGACTTGATACGCATTTTAACGGCCTGGAAAAACTGGGCGTTTCCTTTCGTTATGATGATGCGGAAAAGCGTTACGATGTTACAGCCAACGATTTGAGGGGCAGCGAAATGTTGCTGGAAGAGGCTTCCGTGACGGGAACAGCCAACATACTAATGGCTGCTGTGATGGCCAAAGGCAAGACGGTTATTTTCAATGCCGCCTGTGAGCCTTACCTTGTCCAGCTGAGTAAAATGCTGAACCAAATGGGTGCCCGTATTGAAGGCATTGGCTCCAACCTGCTGACGATTCACGGGGTTTCTTCGTTGAACGGGACAACGCACACCATGCTGGCTGACATGATTGAGGTGGGCAGTTTTATCGGTATGGCCGCCATGACCCATTCATCCATTACCATTGAAAATGTAAAGCTTCGTGATTTGGGGATGATTCCCAAGGTGTTTCGCCGTTTGGGTATTCTTCTGGAGCAAAAGGGAGAGGATATTTTCGTGCCGGCACAGGAACATTACGCTATTGAGACATTTATAGATGGCTCCATTATGACCATTGCAGATGCTCCCTGGCCGGGATTTACGCCCGACCTGATTAGTATTGTTCTTGTGGTAGCTATTCAGGCAAAAGGCAGCGTGTTGATTCACCAGAAAATGTTTGAAAGCCGTTTGTTTTTCGTGGATAAGCTTATCGATATGGGTGCACGTATTATTCTCTGTGACCCGCACAGGGCCACGGTTATCGGCCTTGACGGCAGCCAGCCGCTACGGGGTATCCGCATGAGTTCACCGGACATTCGTGCCGGCGTGGCCTTGCTTATCGCTGCCATGTCTGCCGAAGGCGAAAGCATTATCGACAACATCGAGCAAATAGACCGTGGTTATCAGCATATTGACAAGCGCCTCCGGGCTTTGGGTGCTGATATTGAACGTATTTCCTGATTTTTAAAAATTTTGAATTTTCTTTTTTGGAGTTTAAAAGCGGCCTGTTTTGCGCAGGTTCAAATCTCCTTACGAAATGATGCCGGGACAGATTACTTCTCATTTAAAACAGTGAGGGTAAAGAAAATCATTAGTTTTGCAAAAAATTGTCAGTTAGCCGGTTTTGGGCTGTCATTATGACGGCAATTGCCTGTTGGCAAAAAATTTGTGAGTGGCAAGAGAAATCTTAATTAGCGTAAAAGAAATATGAGCACAAAAAATCAAGATAAAAATATAAAGCAGGAAGCAGCCGAGGATGTAACTATCGAGAACCAGCCGGCTACGGACAAAGAGGCCAAAGAGGAAAAAACATCAGAACCTGCTGCCAAAAAGGAGACTAAGAAAGCCAAAAAGTCTTCCTCGCAAAAAAAGCTGGAGGCACTTCAGGAGAAGTATGACGAGTTGAACGACAAGTATATGCGTTTATACTCTGAGTTTGATAATTACCGCAAACGGACGGCCAAAGAGCGCATCGAGCTGCAAAAATCGGCTTCACGCGAAGTTATGCTGGATATTCTGCCCGTGGTGGACGACCTTGAGCGTGCCATTCAGTCTTTCGAGGAACACAAACTCAGCGAAGAAGCCAAGAAAGGTATTGAGTTAATTTACAATAAGTTGATTAATATCCTCAGCCAAAAGGGACTGAAGGAAATTGAAGCCATGGAGCAGCCTTTTGACACTGATTTCCATGAGGCCATCACCAACATTCCGGCGCCTTCCAAAAAGATGAAAGGCAAGATTATGGATGTTATTCAGAAAGGCTATACCCTGAACGGGAAAGTGATTCGTTATGCAAAAGTTGTAGTAGGCCAGTAATTTTATTGAGAAAAAATAATTCCTGAAAGGAAAAAGCAGAGATGAACAAGCGTGATTATTATGATATTCTCGGGGTTTCGAAAGATGCTTCGGCAGCCGAAATAAAAAAAGCTTACCGGAAGATGGCCATCAAATACCATCCCGATAAAAATCCGGACAACAAAGAGGCGGAAGAGATGTTTAAGGAAGCTGCCGAGGCTTACGAGGTGCTGAGCAACCCTGATAAGCGCAGCCGTTATGACCAGTTTGGCCATGCCGGCGTGGGAAGTGCTGCCGGTGGCGGTTTCTCCGGTGGCGGTATGTCCATGGATGATATTTTCAGCCACTTTGGCGATATCTTCGGCGGGCATTTCGGTTTTGGTGGTGGTTCATTTGGTGGCAGCCCTTTTGGCGGAGGTGGCGGAAGACGTCGTGTCAACAGAGGTTCTAATCTGCGTGTCAGGGTACGGCTGACACTGGCTGAAATGGCGCATGGCGTTGAGAAAAAAATTAAAATAAAGAAATACATTCCCTGTCCGGAGTGTCATGGTACCGGTGCGGAAAAAGGTTCGCAGCCTACCACTTGTCCTACCTGTCATGGTACCGGACAGGTAACCCGTGTTACCAATACTTTTCTGGGACAAATGCAAACATCCTCCACCTGTCCGCAGTGCGGAGGTGAGGGGCATATTATAACCAAAAAATGTACGGTTTGCCAGGGGAATGGCATTGTAAAATCCGAGGAGGTCGTAACCATTAATATTCCCGCCGGTGTAAATGATGGTATGCAGCTTAGCATGAGTGGCAAAGGAAATGCCGCAGCGCGTGGTGGTATTTCAGGAGATTTGATTGTACTGATTGAAGAAATTCCCCATCCCGACCTGAAACGTGATGGCAACAACCTGCTGTACGATTTATACATCAGTTTTCCGGATGCAGCACTTGGCACCAGCGTGGATGTTCCCACCGTGGATGGTAAGGCACGCATCAAGCTTCCGGCCGGAACACAGGGTGGAAAAGTTTTACGCCTGAAAGGGAAAGGCCTTCCGGATGTGAATGGATACGGGAAAGGTGATATCCTTGTTAACGTGAATATCTGGACACCGCGCAGCCTGAGCCATGAGGAAAAAAAGATACTTGAAAATCTGAAAAATTCTGCCAACTTCAAACCAAATCCGACATCCAAGGACAAAAGCTATTTTAGCCGTATGCGGGAATTTTTCTCATAGTTATGCATAAACTCCGGGTCATAAATATCAGCAAGCGTTTTGAGCATCATCAGGCGCTGGATAAGGTCAGTTTAGACATCCCAAAGGGTTCTGTTTATGGCCTGCTTGGCCCTAATGGTGCCGGAAAAACGACGCTAATCCGGATTATAAACATGATCAGTGTTGCCGACGAAGGGGAGGTGTTGCTCGATGGCAAACCGATAAGCCAGCAGGATATTATCAAAATTGGTTACCTGCCCGAAGAACGTGGGCTTTATAAAAAAATGAAAGTAGGCGAGCAGGCACTTTATCTTGCCCGTTTGAAAGGAATGCCGGCGGCAGAAGCCCGTGAAAAACTAAAATATTGGTTTGACCGCTTTGAAATCTCCGGGTGGTGGAACCGGAAAGTGGAAGAACTCTCCAAAGGGATGCAGCAGAAGGTGCAGTTTATCGTTACAATTCTGCATGATCCGAAACTGCTTATCTTCGATGAACCTTTCAGCGGCTTCGACCCCATCAACGTGAACCTGCTGAAAGATGAAATTCTTCATTTGAAAGAGGAGGGTGCAACCATTATCTTCTCCACGCACAACATGGCCTCTGTGGAGGAGCTTTGCGATCATATTGCCTTGATTAACAATGGGAAAATGGTGCTTTCGGGTGAGATAAATGCTGTGAAAGAACGTTTTAAAGCCCATATTTTTGAGTTGGGATATCGCTCTCCTTCCGGGAAAGAAATAGACCTTCCGCAAGATGCTTTTCGTGAAATGGAAAAAGTACAACAGGAGGATCATTACATGTTGACCATAAAGCTGCTCAATGGCAGCACGGCCAATGATTTGTTGCAACAGGCTATCTCACAGGCAGAAATTACTTCCTTCAGGGAAATCCTTCCCACCATAAACGAGATTTTTATCCGGCAGGTAAGTGAGGGTAACAACAAGCTGGTATAAACTTTTGGTTTGAGATTTGTTTTTTGAGATTTATTAGAAGTCTCTTGAAGTTAAAATTTATAATTATGGATAAAATAGAAAATATATATGCTTTTTGTGACCGCTGGTGTGAACGGTGTGCTTTCGGCTCGCGGTGTGAAGCTTTTGCTGCATCTGAAAAAGTGAGGAATCCGGAAAATATGCTCACAGATGATGAGAAAAATCGAATTTTCTGGGAAAACCTTGAAAGACGGTTGGATGAGGTGTCGCGTAAGATTGAGGAAAAAGCTGCAGACCGGGACGTTGACCTTTCTGTTTTTGAAGGTGTAAGTACCAAAGCAAAATTTGATTTGTTTCAGCGAAAAGCCATCAATAACATGGTGCTGAAAGCCGGCAGGCTGTACGAGGATAAGGTGGATGACTTTTTGGATGAAAGGGCGGAAGCCGGACAAATTGCCATGGAGGCGTTGCAGCAGGGATCGGTTTTTCAAATGACTTCCGAAAGTTTGTCAGATACTGATAAACAGGATGCCAACGACGGGATTGCCATCGTTATGCGCTACCAGTTGCAACTTTACCTGAAACTTTCGCGTGCTTATTATTCCAGGGGGCGTGAGCAGGAGGAAGGGGCGGAAAAGGCAGAAGTTATAGAGTCGGATGGCACTGTAAAAGTCGCATTGATACTCATCAACCGTTCCCTAATTGCCTGGGAAGGCCTGCAAAAATATTTCCCGGAACAAGCATCGGAAATTGATGAAATCCTGTTTCTGCTCGCGCGGATGAAAAGTCATCTCGAAAAAGAGTTCCCGCAAGCTTTGGGATTTATCCGCCCCGGATTTGACAGCTAGAAATTTCCGGGTGACTGGTTTTTTCCAAAAGATAAATATGAAATTCATACTGTTTTTTTAGGTTGTATCTGCTTTTTGGCATTTTTAAAAACCGATGTGTATTTTTCGAAAAAATTCGTTAATTTTGAAACTCTTGTTGCAGTGCAGCAGGGTACTATCTTTCAAAATTGATTAATCTGTTTTATTACTATGAAAAATTTATGGCGTCTGAACCTTGTGGTCCTATTGGCCCTATTTCTGTCATTTTCTGCAAAAGCCTGTTACACAGTAGTTGCCGGCAAAAAAGCCACTGCTGACGGCTCTGTTTTGTTTGCCCACAATGAAGATGATGGTGGACTGCGTCTCATCAACTTCTGGCAGGTTCCCGAACAAATCCATCCGGAAGGTGAAAGCGTTCTGCTTACCCATGGCGGACGTATTCCACAGGTTTCCAGAACATGGGCTTTCAGCTGGATAGAAAGTGTTGACCAGGAGTTTAGCGACTTTTATATGAACGAATGGGGCGTTACCGTGGCGAGCAATGCCTGCGGTTCTAAGGTGAAAGATGCCGAACTCACCGATGGCGGTATTGGCTATATGCTGCGCCGGATTGTTGCCGAAAGGGCAAGAACAGCTCGTGAAGGAGTGGAAATAGCCGGCAGGCTGCTCGACCGCTACGGTTATGCGGCCCATGGTTCCACCGGACGAACACTGGTTATTGCCGACAAAAATGAAGCCTGGCTACTGGATATCCTTCCGGGAAAATATTGGGTGGCCGAGCGTGTTCCCGATGATGCCGTAGTACTTCAACCGAACATTTATGTGATTCGTTCGGTTGATTTTAAAGACACGGCCAATTTCATCACCTCCCAAAAGGATATTCGTAAATATGCCATTCAACATCATTGGTATCATCCAAAAAAAGATAAAAACTTTGATTTTAGTTATGTTTTTTCTGAATTCCGTGCACCCCATTTTGCCGAAAGAGGTTATGACACCCGGCAGTGGCGTGGACAGGAAATGTTGTCAGGCAGGAAAATCAGTACAACGCAGGCAAAAGCTTCCGGGCTCCCCTTTTCGGTGAAACCTGCGCACAAACTCAAACCGGCAGACCTTATGCGGCTGCTGCGCGATCATTATAAAGGAACGGTTTACGATGTCACAAAAGACAAAAAAGGAAACCCCAACAGCAGCAGCGAGCGGACAATCTGTTACCGGACAACGCAGTTTTCACTGGTTGCACAGTTACGGCAAGGGATGCCAAAAGAGATAGGCCCCGTATTATGGCTCAGCTTTGGCCGTCCGGATGTTAATACCTACGTTCCTTTTTATCCTGTTGCGGGCAAAATACCCGCTTCGTATCATTTTGTACCGGGCGGAGGAGGCTGGGCGCAATCTCTGGCACATCATTTCAACCCGCTTCCCGGGACTTTTACCTATCGGCCCGACCGTGCCTTTTGGGTTTTTAATGATTTGGAAAATATAAGCGGGCTAAACTATTACAGGACAATTGATAGTATCCAAAAAGCCTGGAAATCAATGGAACAGGAGGCTTTTGCCTTGCAGCCGGCCATGGAAAAAACGGCTTTGCAACTTTACAAAACACATCCAAAGGCAGCCCTGCGCTATTTGCAGGAGACCTCTTTTGTAAGGGCAGCAGCTGCGATGCAAACTGCCCGAAATCTGACAAATGATGTGAAAGGCCTGGTGTACAGATAGGCGTTGGCTTAATTTTTTGTTTTGCTCCCGCTCTTTCAGGTTCACAACCCGATGCTCTTTCAGGTTTGTAACCTGAAAGTTAAAGCCATCGCTCTTTCAGGTTTGCAACCTGAAAGCAAAAAGGGCGCAAGGATTTTCAATCCGTTATTCCTTCACCAGCTCATAATCCTTGTTCACCAGCAAATCGGCTTTGGGCCGGAGCGATTGTACGGCTTTATGCTCTGCTTCCAGTGTCTGTAGCCGGTTTTCATCCGCTTTTTCCTTGCCGCGGGCGCGCTGCGCTTTTTTAGTTTCGTGGTAAGTTAATTCGATGAAAACGTGCAAATCTACTCCTTCAGTTTTAACAGCATACAGCCCATCCAAAACCAACATGTCAACAGTTTTGAAATCAGTAGTCAGCGTGTCCACCTGCTCGGTTACCAGGTCCACACAGGGCATGGAGCTGGTACGCCCGGCTTTGAAATTGTCCACGGTTTGTTGTACGGCTTCCCAATCAATCTCATTGATGCCTACCACATTGGCAATACCGTGTTCTTCGCGCCAGGCACGTCTTTCCAAAGGCAACGTTTTAAAAAAGTTGTCGAGGTGAATAGGCTTGGCAAAAATGTCATGCTGCCGCAACAATTTGGCCACCACATGTGTCAGCTCCGATTTCCCCGAACCCGACTCGCCCGAAATGGCCACAATGTATTTCTCTTTTTTGTTTTTCAGGATTTCTTCCACAATGCCGGCCGCCACCCGCCGGTGTTTTTCTTCAATTAACAATACATCTTCTAACATGGTTTTTATATTTCTTTTGTTTGTTATGCCATAGTCCAGGCGGACGCTTGAACTATTTGTTTAAAAAATTATAGTCAGTATTTTTCCATAGTTCAGTGTCCGCCCCAACATAGTTCAGCCCTCAACCTTCTGCCTGAACCCCGACATAGTTCAAGCTCCGCACTAAACATAGTTCAAGCGTCCGCTTGGACTATGATCCACCTTCACCGCATATCTTTTCCCCTTAAACTGCAACCTGCAGGACAGTTTTTCCCAATTTTCCGGTAAAGCCGGATGAATTTCCAGTTGTTCTTTTTTCAAGTTAATGCCACCATAAGTGTTCAGTGCAATCATAATGGTGCCAGCCATAACGCCTGCGTGAATGCCTTCGCCTGTGGTACCTCCCTGAATGTCGTTGTAATCGCTGGAAAGTGCATCGGAATACAACTTCCAGCTTAATGCTTTGTCTCCCGTCATTTGTGCCAGTTGGGCATGTACCACGCGGCTTAAGGTAGAGCCGTGAGAAGTACGGGCAAGATAATATTTCAGGTTTTTCTGCAGGTAATCTTCCGGAAGATGATAACCCATATCGGACAGCAACGTATCAACTTCCGCTTTTTCCAGATTGTAGAAAGTCATGAGCATGTCAGCCTGCTTGGCTACTTTGTATTCGTCTGCCGATTTACCCTCGGCTTTCAGCAAGCGATCCATACGGTAAACATTGCCATATTTCTTCCGGTAGGTTTCCCAGTCCAGTTCTTTCAGCTCAAAATAACCATCATACTGGGCGATGATGCCTTCTGCGGAAATTACCAGCCGTAATTTTTTCCTGATTTCGTCCCAGCGACTCAACTCTTCTTCTTTAAAAGCAATGGATTTTGCCAGCCTGTCGTTGGCTTCTGTGCTGATCTCGTCCAGTAACTTGCCAGCAGTTTTAAAAAGCCAGGCTACCATAATGTTGGTGTAGGCATTGTCTTTCAGGCCGCCTTTTTCAGTGCCCGGATATTTCTCATGAAATTCATCCGGCCCCATCACCCCGGCAATGCTGTAACGGCCGGTTTTTTCATCCCATTCGGCTTTGCTTTCCCAAAAGCGGCACACTTCCAGAATAATTTCCAATCCATACTGTTCCAGAAACTCTTTATCGTTGGTGATGTGAAAGTATTGCCATACATTGTAAGCTACGGCCAGCGAAACGTGTCTTTGCAGGGAAGAGTAGTCAGCTCCCCATTCGCCGGAAACAGGATTCAGATGTATGGTCTGTGTTTCTTCGCTGCCATCACTGCCGCTTTGCCAGGGGAACATGGCTCCTTTGTAACCGTGTTGACGGGCATATTCGCGGGCTTTGTCTAACCGTTGGTAACGGTACAAAAGCAACGAGCGGGCTGTTTTGGGAAAATGGATATCATAAAAGGGCAGGATGAACAACTCGTCCCAGAAAATATGGCCACGATAAGCTTCGCCATGAAGACCACGTGCTGTTACGCTGGCATCCAGTTTTTCGTTGTGTGGTGAAGCCGAAACCATAAGGTGATAGAGATGCATCCGCAACAGTTTCTGCGAAAGCCGATTGCCTTCTATACGAATGTCGATTTCATCCCATATTTTTTGATAGCGGGCAGCCGAAGCCTTCAGCAAGTCGTCGAAAGTACCTGCCGTTTTTGCTACGGACAAACTGGAAATCAACGAATTTCGTTCTTCACGGGTGGTAAAAACAGCCACTATTTTTTCCATTTGGAACACGTCACCCTGTTCAATGTGTTGGTCGCCAAAGGAAAAGACCATGCCCAATTCGGTCGAATGTGCCAGATCATCGTCAATGAATTTACCGTTTTTTGTCAACCGCAGCCGGGCACTTTCAGAAATCTCAATATCCGATTGGACAGTTTTTACTTTCAGATACGCAATCTCGCCGTCGCTGCCTTGTTCCATGGGTTGCAGGTGCTTTGATTGTAACGATTTGTACCGTTCCACCCCTTCATTTTCAATGGCGCCGTTTAGGGCGCTCATAAAAGTAATGTTTCCAGAGTAGTTTTGCGGAATCACCCGGTAGCGCAAGGCGGCAATATGGGGGTTGTCCATGCTGGCAAAACGCTCCGATTCAACCCGGCTTATGTTACCTTCTTCATCTTTGATGGTCATTTTTCGTGTCAGCAAGCCCGTTTTAAAATTCAGCGTACGCTGAATTTTTAGAATTTCCACCTTATTAAGGTCAATCCAGGGGCCGTCTTCAATTTTAAACCGTACCGGCAGCCAGTTAGGACAGTTGACAAAGTCTTCATTCTCAATGTCTTTTCCGACAATGCGGGTTGACAGGCGGTTGTAAACGCCGGCGATATAAGTGCCCGGGTAGTTTACGACATTGGCATCCGCTTCTTCCATGGCACCACGGGTGCCGAAATAACCGTTGCCAATGGTCAGCAACGCTTCACGCGACCGTTCTTTTTGCGGATCATAATCAAAATATTCCAGCTTCCGGCTGTCCGTTTCCATGCCGGCTTTAAACCAGTCATCCATCTTGTTGATGGAAGTCTCTTCCATGTCGGTAACTACAATGTCTGCCCCATTTTTTCGCAAAGCCATTGCATTATCTTCACGTGCCACACCGAGAACCAGACCGAAATTTCCGTTTTTCCCGGCGGCTACTCCCGAAGCAGCATCTTCCACTACCACAGCGCGATGGGCTTTCACCCCCAGATTTTTGGCTGCCGTCAGGAAAATGTCCGGTGCCGGTTTGCCGTTTAGCTTCAGGGCTGCCGATACCACGCCGTCTACGCGCGTTTCCACGAGATGTTCCAATTTGGCAGCTTTCAGAACCGCCTCGCAATTTTTACTCGACGAAGCTACGCCCACATGAATATCCTGTTTTTTCAGCTCTTCCATGAGCGAAACTGTGGAAGGATATGTCTCCACGCCTTCGTTGCGTAAGACCTCGTTAAAAGCCTCATTTTTTTTGTTGCCCAGTCCGCACACCGTTTCCATGTCGGCCGTATCTTCCGGCGTACCAAATGAAATATTAATATTTCGCGATTCCAAAAAACTCTTTACGCCATCATAGCGCGGCTTTCCATCCACAAAAGCAAGGTAATCCTCCTGCGTAAACTCCCGGAAAGGCTCTCCCGTTTTTACTGCACGGTCGCGCAAATAATCGTCAAACATTTTTTTCCAGGCATGGCTGTGCACTGTGGCTGTTTTGGTGATCACGCCATCCAGATCAAAAATTACTGCATCAAAAGCGTATGAAGACATGTTTTCAGGTTTTTCTTATTTGTTTTGCAAAAATGAGGATATTTTCCGTGGCAGCGAAAGCTGAACCTGATTTGTTCGGTATAATTTTGTCAGGCAGCCGTCTCCGGGTTGTAGAATGCCCAATGCAAACGAGTGAAGTTGATGTTTTGCTTCATTTTTGTTTTTTGATTGTTTGTGTTTTGATACTTACAGATGGTATCTGCGCCTGCCTATACTTCTTTATCTAAATTTTATAAATTTGTATCATTATCAAACCTTTCACACATGAAACATTTAAAACCCTTTTTTATCCTGATAGTTTTTTCCTTTGCCTTTTCATCTCTGGGGTTTTCTCAGCCCCTTTCCAACCGGCAGATTGACAGCCTGGTGTTGCGATCCATGAAAACTTTTCAGGTTCCCGGCATGGCGGTGGCCGTTATCAAAGACGGAAAAGTATTATTAGCCAAAGGCTATGGTGTGCGTAACATCCAAACCGGCAAAAAAGTGGACACCCAAACCCTTTTTGCCATTGCTTCCAACAGCAAGGCTTTCACCACAGCAGCGTTGGCTATTCTTGTAGACCGCGGTAAGTTGCACTGGGACGACCGGGTACAAAAATACATTCCCGGGTTCCAGGTTTACAGCCCTTATGTCTCGGCCGATTTCAGGATCCGCGACCTGGTGACCCACCGCAGCGGACTGGGCCTTGGGGCGGGCGATTTTATGATCTTTCCCGATGGCAACAATTTTACCCTGCCCGAGCTCATCCATAACCTGCGTTACCTCCGGCAGGAAACGCCTTTTCGCAGCAAGTTTGCTTACGACAATCTGCTGTATGTAGTAGCCGGAGAGATTGTACATCGCGTCAGCGGAATGAGCTGGGAAGATTTTGTCCAAAAAAATATTTTCGATAAACTGGGAATGAGCGAAAGTGCTCCCAGCCTCGAACGTGTAAAAAATCGTTCCAATCTGGCGGCGGCACATGCTTTTGCCAATGGAAAGCTAACGATTGTAGAACGTTATACGTTGCCACTTACCGACCCGGCCGGCGGCATCAACAGCAACGTTCACGATTTGATAAAATGGGTAAAGTGCCGGCTCAACGGTGGCCGTTATGGCGACAGTCTGCAGCATCGTTTGTTTAGTGCCAGAGAAGCCCGCGAGATGTTTTCTCCACAAACTATTTTACATCCGGCAAAAGATACCATCTACAATACCCACTTTCTGGATTACGGCCTGGGCTGGTTTATGAAAGATGTAAAAGGCTACAAAATGATTTGGCATACCGGCGGATTGGCTGGCATGGTAACCCAAATCTCTATGATTCCCGAACTAAAACTGGGAATTATTGTGCTCACTAACCAGGAATCGGGAGCTGCTTTTTACTCTATCACCGATCAGATAGTGGATGGCTATGTCGGAGTTTCCGGTGTGGACAGGGTGGCGCAATACAAAGCAAAAACCGACCAGCGTGAAGAATGGGCTAACAAAATCACTGAAACAGCCTGGAAAAAGGTAAAAACACAGCAGGCACAACACAAACAGTCTCCTGACCTAAAACCGTTTATCGGAACTTACCACGATGTCTGGTTCGGAAATGTGGTTGTGTCGTTGAAGGATGGCAATCTTTGGCTGGCTTCGGAACGTTCGCCACGTATGGCCGGACAGCTGGTTTGGTATAAAGACCACGTTTTTATTGTAAAATGGCAAGACCGCAGTATGCATGCCGATGCCTTTGTGCTGTTTGGCTCCAATTTCAATGGAGAGCTTTCCGAAATAAAAATGAAAGCCGTATCACCCCTCACCGATTTCAGCTTCGATTTCCAGGATCTGGATTTTCATCGG
>WFNG01000153.1 GCA_015488735.1 Bacteroidales bacterium
AGTATATTTGTGCATTAATTTTAAAAACTATAATCATGAGAAAGATTGCATTATTATTTGTCATGGTCTTTGCTTTCAGCCTGACGCAGGCCAGCAACCATGCCGTAGTAAAAAACATTACTAACCACAATACTGTGTTACAGCCCACTACAATGGCAATTCAGAACACCAATATGCAAGCAGCACCTGCATTTCAAATGGCCACTGCTACAGAGGTTGAGATGAATTCCGGTAACCATGCTGCCAGAACAAAACGTCCCAGAGCAGACAAAAAACCCAGCGTAAAAAAAACAAGGCAGCACAAAAGTGCTGAAGCCAGAAAAGCGGAAAACCAAAAAAAGCGGGAAGCCAGAAAAGCTCAGCACCAGAAAACAAAAGCCAGCCGGCCACACCATCACAAAAAATCTAACAAATAAGCAAGAAAAAATTCGGAAAAGCGGCATTGACTGATGCCGCTTTTTTTATTTTCGGTCAGGCATTTTCTTAATCAACTCGAACAGGGTAATTTCAGGCGGGCAGTTAAAACGTAACGGAATACCCGACACCCCGGCACCCGCACTGGTGTAGCCCATCATCTTATTGTGCTGCCAAAATCCGCGTACACGTTCCCGCATCCCCTTCTGATGGCATATTACCGGAATACCACCAGGAAGACAAATTTGTCCACCGTGTGTATGTCCACACAAATAAAGGTCATAATTATTTTCGGCAGCAATATCACTCAATTCGGCCGTATGCGACAAAGCAACAGAAAAGCCATTTGATAAATTTTTCATGGAGTCCAACGCCATTTCTGTATAAAAATAATAGGTATCGTCCGTTCCGGTCAGATGTATATATTGGTTTTCCTTTTCAATCCGAACCGACTCGTTAACCAAAAACCGCATGCCTAGCGGCTCCAGCAAATCTACCATTTTGTATGTATCATGATTTCCCAAAACACCCAGTATCCCAAATTGAGGTTTAATAGCTGTCAATATTTTTTCCATAGCGGGGAGAATTTGTCTGAAGTTTCCTGTGGTATCCCTCCTGAAATCACCGGTTATCACACATAAATCAAAATCCAGAGGTTTAATTTTTTCAATAAGAATATTCTCAAAGCCTTCAATGGCATCAATATGTAAATCACTTAAATGTAATATCCTGAACCCATTAAAAGCTGTTGGTAAATTTTCAAATGCTAATGGGAATTTCTTTATATTAATATTTTTCGCATTGGCCAGACCTTTTTTATACACCCCTGTCAGTTTAAGAAGAATCTTAAAAATCCAAAGTAATTTTTCAAACAAAGCCCAGTTACTCCGCAATTTTTTCCCGCTTCGTTTGTATTTAAACCGGAATGCTTCCAGTGTCGATCTACCCGAAGCCCAAATGATTCGCGTTTCTTTTTCTTTTTGCTGTAACGGATAATTATGCATTAACCATTTTGTTTTTTCGAAAGTACAAAAATATATCATCGGTTATGTTATGATATATTTCAAATTATATATTGAACTATTTAATTAATTTTGTATATTGTCCCAACATCTACTTTATATCATCATTTAAATATCAGATTATGAGAAATTTTGTAAGCAAAAGCTCTTTTCTCCGACTAAAGTAGTATGACTTTTTCAAACTTGAAAGCAATACTCGCAAAATGAAAAATAAAATAAAGTGGATAAAAGTACTGGACGATGCTTCAGAGCTGCACGAAAACCGTGTTATGACGGTAACAGCCAACCACACAGATATTTGTCTGAGTCGTTTTGAAGGAGAGGTTTGTGCACTCGACAACAAATGTCCGCATCAGGGTGGCCCGCTGGGCGAAGGCAGCATAGAGAATGGTCTGTTACGCTGTCCCTGGCACGGATGGGATTATCATCCCTGTACAGGCAAAGCACCCGGATTTGATGATGGTGTGGAAACGGTAAAAGTGAAAACCGAAAACAACAAAGTGTATGTGGCCATGGAAACAGAGGAACAACACGAAACAACGGTTAGCGACATCATGGTTGAAACCATGGTAAATATGGGTATAAACACCGTTTTCGGTATGGTGGGACATTCTAATCTCGGTCTGGCCGATGCTTTTCGCCGCCGGGAAGAGCAGGGAAACCTGCGCTATTTTGCCATCCGCCACGAGGGAGCTGCCGCTTTTGCGGCCTCGGCTTACGGAAAACTAACCGGAAAACCGGCAGCCTGCTTTGCCATTGCCGGCCCGGGTTCCACCAACATGTACACCGGCATGTGGGATGCCAACGTAGATCGTGCACCCATGCTTGCCCTGACAGGACAAGTAGCCACGCAAGTGGTGGGAACCGGAAATTTCCAGGAGGTGGATCTCGTACAGGCCTTCAACACGGTAGCCGGTTTTAACCACCGCGTGCAACACAACAGCCGCCATACCGAACTTATGACCTTGGCAATAAAACATGCTTTGCTAAACCGTACGGTTTCTCACCTGACTTTTCCTGATGAAGTTCAGGTACTTCCTGCCGGGGAAGAGAAAGCACAAACCGCTGAAAACCGCATCGCCTCATTAAAAATATCACCACCGGAAGCAGCCTTACAGAAAGCAGAAAAAATGCTGTTGGAAAGCAAACGTCCGGTGATTATTGTCGGACATGGTGCCCGATTCAGCATGGAAAACATTATCCGGCTGGCTGAAATACTCAAAGCCCCAATATTAACCACTTTCAAAGCCAAGGGCCAGATTCCGGATAGTCATCCGCTGGCCGGTGGCGTGTTGGGCAGAAGCGGGACACCGGTGGCTTCATGGCTCATGAACGAATCGGATTTGCTGCTCGTACTGGGAGCATCTTTCTCAAATCACACCGGCATCACCGATAAGAAACCATTAATTCAGGTGGATACCGACCCGCTGACACTGGCAAAATTCCATGCGGTTGATGCCCAGGTACTGGGAGATGTTGCAGTAACCGTGGAAAAGTTCAGGAAAGATTTAAATAAAAAAACAAAAACGGAGAATCAATCTGTGGATGTGGCTTCCCGTTGGAAGATATGGCGTGCCGAAAAAGCCAAACGGCTGAAAGAATATCACGGCAACGGGCTGGGAGCCATTCACGTGTTTGCTGCTTTGAACAAACTGGCCCCGGATAATGCCGTTATGACAGTGGATGTGGGTAACAATGCTTACTCTTTCGGACGTTATTACGAAAGCAAAAACAACACCTTTCTCATGTCGGGTTACCTCGGCTCCATTGGCTTTGCCCTGCCTGCTGCACTCGGCGCCTGGGCTGCCGTGGGAAATGAACGCCCGGTAATAGCTGTTGCCGGCGATGGCGGAATTGCCCAATACCTTGCCGAAATTACCACGTTGGTGAAATACCAAATGAATGTAAAGGTCATCCTACTGAACAACAATGAGTTGGGAAAAATATCCAAAGAACAACGCTCCGGCCATTTCGAGGTTTGGAAAACGCAGTTGACCAACCCGGATTTTGCTGCTTTCGCCAACTCTTGCGGGGCACTGGGATTGAAAGCTGACCGGCCTGAAAATCTCATGAAAAAGATGGAGGAATTGTTTGCCCACGATGGCCCTGCCCTTTTGGAAATAAAAACAGACGTATCTTTACTTTAAACAGTCCGGTAAACTTGACAAACAAAAGAATTTAATTATCCCATGGAAATAAAAATACAAACCACCAACATAAATCTGGCCGAAGCGGCACAAATGGGCTTTTCGAAAGTCCCCAAAAGCATCTCTTCCATGTTTCTGTACGATAAGGAAGGTGACCGGCTTTTTCAGGAGATTATGAAAATGCCGGAATACTATCTCACCCGTTGCGAGGAGGAAATTTTTCATACACAAAAAAAGAAAATTCTTCAGCAGATGAAAGCTTTTGATGAGCCATTTAACTTGCTGGAATTTGGTGCCGGAGACGGAAGCAAGACAAAAATACTGCTACACCAACTGCTTGAAAACGGTGCCGACTTTACCTACTACCCGGTGGACATTTCAGAGAATATACTGGAAGAGCTTACCCGTAGTTTGGAAAAAGAGATGCCCATACTAAAAGTGCATCCCCTGCATTTTGAATATTTTGATGCCATCAGGGAAATGGCCCAATTGAACAACCGGAGAAACATCACGCTATTTCTCGGTTCAAACATGGGAAACTTCACACGAAAACAGGCCGTTTCTTTTTACCAAAATTTTGCCCGCGAGAGCAAATCCGGTGATTTTTTATTCGTGGGTATCGACCGGCGCAAAAACCCGCAAATCATAAGCGAAGCATACAACGATTCTCAGGGCATCACCGCGGCTTTTAACCTGAACCTGTTGCGACGCATCAACCGCGAACTGGGTGCAGGCTTCAATTTGGAGGCCTTCAGCCATTACACCTTTTATGAACCCGTAAGTGGTGAAGTAAGAAGTTTTCTGTTGTCGCTGAAAGATCAACAGGTTCATTTTGAAGCACTTGAAAAACAATTTTTCTTTGCCAAAAACGAATTGATTCACACAGAAATTTCCAAAAAATACAGTCCCGAAGAGATAGACCAGCTGGCCGAAGAAGCAGGATACAAGGTGTTGCAACATTTTACCGACAGTCGGCA
>WFNG01000154.1 GCA_015488735.1 Bacteroidales bacterium
GCAGGCCGTAGAAAATTTATTTGCCAAAACAGGAGATAAAATTGCCGCCATTATTGTGGAGCCGGTTGCCGGCAACATGGGACTGGTGCTTCCGCAGAAAGGTTTTCTCGAAGGCTTGCGCGAGATTACCCGAAAATACGGTGCATTGCTAATTTTTGATGAGGTGATCACCGGATTTCGGTTATCCGAAGGAGGTGCACAGAAACTTTTCGGCATTGATCCCGATCTGACCACCATGGGAAAAATTATTGGTGGCGGACTGCCTGTGGGTGCTTACGGTGGAAAGAGGGAAATCATGGAAACGCTGGCACCGGACGGGCCTGTTTATCAGGCGGGAACCCTTTCGGGGAATCCGCTGGCCATGGCGGCTGGGCTCACAGCCTTGAATATCCTGAATGATAATCCACGGATTTACCGCCAGCTGGAACAGAAAGCCATAAAACTGGCCGACGGTTTCCGGAAAAATATTGCCGACACCGGCACCAAAGCATTGGTAAACCAGATAGGCTCTATGCTGACACTGTTTTTCAATGTTGGACAGCAAGTTACCTCTTATGATGAGGCAGTAACTTCCGACACGAAAAAGTTTGCCGAATATTTCAGGCTTTCACTGGAAAATGGCATATATCTGGCCCCTTCACAGTTTGAAACCGGTTTTGTATCGGATGCCCATACGGATGCCGACATCGATTATGCCATTAAAGCCAACCGGGAAACTTTGATAAAAATGAAAGAAATGGAATAATCTGTGGCTCATTCGGGTTTGTAACCCGAATGTTAAAGAGTTTAGGGATTTATAATCCCGACTACATGTACAGCGTTAAGAAATACAAAAGTTAAAAACCAAAGAGATAGATAAAGATGACTTCACTATTTTTAGATACGTTAAAAGGTAAATCTACGCCGCGACCGCCGGTTTGGTATATGCGACAGGCAGGCCGTGTGTTGCCTTCGTATCTAAAAATCAAGGAGAAGTACACTTTCTGGCAGCTTATGAAAAGTCCGGAGCTGGCAGCAGAAGTTACTTTGTTGCCTGTTCATGATCTGGGTGTGGATGCCGCTATTTTGTTTTCCGATATTCTGGTAATTCCTTATGCCCTGGGCATGGGACTCGATTTCACCGATGCAGGGCCGGTTTTTGAGAAGCCATTGAAGCAGTTTGACAACCCGGTAAAAAAGATGTATCCGCATCCGGAAAAACTGGAATACATTTATGACGCCATTGAGCAGGTCAAAAGAGTTCGTCCTGAGAACACGCCGTTGATTGGTTTTTGCGGGGCACCGCTCACCGTGCTGAGTTTTATGTTGCAGGGGCTTGGCAGCCGTTCCGATTTCTCGGATGCCGTGAAATGGATGTTTTCGCATCAGGATAAATTGCCTGCGCTGGTGGATGCCATCACGGAAATGACGTTGATTTATGTCAGAAATCAAATCCGGCACGGTATCGAAGCTTTTCAGCTTTTTGAAACCAATGCCGGGTTGATTCCCAACGAGTTGTACCAAAAGGTCTTTCTTCCTTCGGTGGAAAAAATTGCACAGGCTGTCCGTGATGAAGACATTCCGTTTATTTTTTTCCCGAAAGGGATAGGTGATGGACTGCGAATGCTTGGCCCGCAACATGCTGATTTCATCAGTGTGGACTGGCTTACACCTTTGGACAGAGCGAGAGAAATTTTGGATGAAAATATTGGATTGCAGGGTAATTTGGATCCGCGGTTGTTGTTTGCCGACAAAAAAGCCATTGAAATAGCGCTGATTAAATTTCTTGGTTTTGGACGTAAACACCAAAACTGGATTTTCAACCTCGGGCACGGCTTCCTGCCCGGAACACCTTTTGAGAATGCCCGTTTTGTAACCGATTGGATAAAAGAACAGAAATGGTAATTGATTAAAACAGCCTGGTGAAACTTTGTGCTATCCTCCGTGCGCCTTCGTGGTAAAAAGAAGAAACCACAAAGGAACACGAAGTGCATCACAAAGGCACACAAAGAGAACAAATAAAAAAAGAATCACTCAGTGTTCCTTGGTGTCATCCCTGGTGGCCTTTGTGGTAAAAAGAGAAACCACGAAGGGACACAAAGTGCATCACGAAGAAAAACAAAGAAGAAAAACAAAATAAGATGAACCTCGACATATTCAAAAAATACAACAAGCCCGGACCGCGCTATACCAGTTATCCGCCGGCTACTTTTTTCAAAAGCGGCTTTACCACGGAGCGATACATCGAACAGCTCATCCGCTCCAATGACGACAAGCCTCAAAATATGTCGTTCTACGTACACATTCCGTTTTGTCCCCGGCTGTGTCATTTTTGCGGTTGTAACACCGGCATTTCACAGAAAGAAGAAGTCATTCGCCGTTACGTGGATGCTGTGATTACCGAGATTGAGAATGTGGCAAAATATCTTGATAAAAATCGGAAAGTCAGCCAAATACATTGGGGAGGAGGTACTCCAAATTCCATTAAACTGGATTATGTGGAAGAGATTATGGCCACCTTCCGGAAACATTTCCATTTTATTGAAAAACCCGAAATAGCCATGGAATGCCATCCCGCCTATCTCGAATACGAAGACATCGACCGGCTGGCTGCTGCCGGATTTAATCGCCTCAGCCTCGGGGTGCAGGATTTTGATGAAGAAGTGCTTAAGCTGGTGAACCGTGCACCTTCCAAATATCCGGTGAAAGATTTGGTACAATACCTGAAAGAAATAGGTTTCCGTGGCGTGAACCTGGATTTGATATACGGCCTTCCGGGGCAAACCAAAGAGAGTTTTGCACGCAATATTCAAAAAACCATTGAGGTCTCGCCCGACAGGCTGGCCACTTTTTCGTATGCCCATGTGCCGTGGGTGAAAGCGGCCCAGAAAATTCTGGAAAAACGCGGGCTGCCTACTCCGGATGAAAAACTTCAAATGTTTGAAACAGGCCATGACCTGCTTACCGAAGCCGGATACGTTGCCATAGGGATGGATCATTATGCCAAAGCAGACGATGATTTGACGGCAGCCTTAAAAAACAAAACTTTACACCGCAACTTTCAGGGTTATGCCACCCGCGAAACTACCGGGCAGGTTTATGGTTTTGGCAGCTCATCGATCA
>WFNG01000155.1 GCA_015488735.1 Bacteroidales bacterium
AATATTCCTGATTCGGGAAAGGCGATTGTTGCCTCTAACCACCCTCTGGGTGGCCTTGACGGGTTAGCGCTCATGCTTACTGTGGCAAAAAGAAGGCCGGATATCATTTTTCCTGTTAACGATATTCTTATGAATGTGAAGAATCTGGAACCGCTTTTTATCCCTATTAACAAACACGGTTCCAATACGGAGAATATCCGTATTATTAACGACACATTTGCATCGGACAAAATTGTATGCTATTTCCCGGCAGGGTTGGTTTCCAGAAAGAATAAAGGGATTATCAAAGACCTGGAATGGCATCCTACTTTTATCACCAAAGCCAAAAGATTTCAACGCGACATTATTCCCACGCATATCAGCGGCAGAAACACAAACTTTTTTTATAACCTTGCAAAGATTCGTAAATTACTGCATATCAAAACTAATATAGAAATGCTCTATCTTGTTGATGAGTTTCACAAACAGAAAGACAAGACGATTACCATCACTTTCGGAAAGCCTGTTTCGTACAAGGTTTTTGACCATCGTCATACCAAACAGGAATGGGCATCACGGATGCGCGATTTCATATATTTGCTGGAAGGCGATCCGGATGCTGCTTTTGTAGCAGATTGATTGTATCTTTGCAACAGCAAAATAAAAAAATGGAAACAATTATTCCTCCAATAAATAAAGAATTATTACTCTCTGAGTTAAATGAAAAAACGTTTCTCAGAAAGACCAACAGTGGTGGCAATGAGATTTACGATCTTATTGCTGATGAGGCACCCCATGTTATGACCGAAATTGGAAGGCTTCGTGAGGTTACCTTTCGCGATGCTCAGGGTGGTACGGGAAAAAGTATTGATATTGACGAATACGACCAGGGAGAAAATGCATTCAGGCAGCTGATTGTTTGGGATCCTAAGGAACAAGCTATTGTGGGTGGGTATCGTTACAAACACTGTAAAGAAATGAATGTGAAAGACGGGGAGGTCTATACGCCTACCTCGCGCCTTTTTAAATACAGCAAACTTTTTATTGATAAATACCTGCCTTATACCATAGAACTGGGGCGCTCATTTGTTCAGCCCGATTATCAGCCTTCCTACAATCTTCGCAGAGGCTTGTTCTCATTGGATAACCTTTGGGATGGGCTGGGTGCCGTGACAGTTAGGTATACTGATGTGAAATTTCTGTTTGGTAAAATTACCATGTATCCTCATTTTGATAATTTTGGCCGGGATTTGATTCTCTTTTTTATGCAGAAATATTTTCCGGATAACGAAGGTCTTGTTAGTCCAAGAAATCCGCTTCCCATAAAAACGGATGTTAAAATACTGGAGAGTATATTCAGTGGCGTAAATTATGAGGAAAATTACCGGATTCTGGTGCAGAAAGTGAGAAAACTCGGGGAAAATATTCCGCCCCTTTTCAATGCTTACATGAGTCTTTCTTCTACAATGAAGACTTTTGGCACGGCGTTAAACGACCATTTTGGCTATGTGGAAGAAACAGGAATTCTGGTTACGGTGAATGATATTTATGGTCCAAAAAAAGACAGACATCTGGTAATCCCGGAATAGAAGAAAAAAATCATGGAAATAAAAGAAGCAGAATTTATCACCAGCTCGGTGATGGAAAGCCAGTGTCCGAAGCCGTTACTGCCTGAATATGCTTTCATTGGGCGTTCCAATGTGGGAAAGTCGTTGTTGATTAATATGCTGACCAACAACCGTAAGTTGGCTAAGGTTTCCGGTAGTCCCGGGAAAACCATTACCATGAACCATTTTCTTATTAACAAAACATGGTATCTTGTTGATTTACCCGGCTATGGTTTTGCCAAACGCTCCAAAACAGAACGAAAAAAATGGGAGCGGATGATTCGCCATTATATCCTGACACGGTCGAATTTAATGTCGCTTTTTCTTTTGGTAGATTTGCGTCACGAACCACAGAAAAACGATATGGAATTTATGGAATGGCTTGCCATGTCGCAGATTCCGTTTGTTATCACTTTTACCAAAGCCGATAAGCTGAATAAAATAAATATTGAAAAGAATCTGGCAACTTACAAGAAGATACTGTCAGAAACCTGGGAAGAGTTACCCCCTTATATCGTTACTTCCGCCGTTGAAGGTGTCGGAAAAGAAGAACTGTTGCAATACATTGATAATAGCAATACGCTGTTTAGCCTATAAAAGGAGAGGTGCTTCTTTCTGGGCAAAACTATTAACTATTACTGGTGCAAGCGTCCGCTTGTACCTTATAAACTGGCGCAAGCGTCCGCTTGTGCTCTTCCTTATTCTTCTCAAATTTTGTAGGTTTTCTATAAATAATCTTATGGCTAACTCGGGTTATTGCATTTCAATTAGCAGTTGGTTTTTGGAAACCAGATCGTTTAGTTTTACCCACACTTTCTTTATCCGTCCATCTTTTGGCGCGGCAATAATATTACGCATTTTCATGGCTTCTAACAAAAGCAGGGGTTCCCCTTCAGAAACTCTTTGCCCGTGTTTTACCTTAATATCTACGATAGTTCCGGGAATAAAAGCCTTCAAAAGGTTTATGTTCGGCTCTTCGTAATTTTCTCTGTTTTTAAACTTCTTGGTCAGGGTAGTTTTGTAATACATTCCCCCAATGGTGAAGTTTTCCAAAGATTTATCTTGTTTTTCAGACATAATGGTTCAATTTTAGAACGGTGGAATTCCATGTTTTTTCTTTGGCAGGAAAACCTCTTTTTCCTGTGAGATGGCCAGTGCTCTGGTGAGCATTTTTCTGGTTTCAGGAGGCTCAATTACGGCATCTATATATCCATAGGCTGCCGCCACGTATGGGTTGGCAAATTTCTCCTTGTATTCATCCACCATTTTCTGTCGGAAAGCATCCGGATCTTTGGCAGCCATAATTTCTCTACGGAAAATAATGTTGGCAGCTCCTTCAGGACCCATGACGGCAATTTCGGCAGTAGGCCAGGCAAAGACAAAATCGGCGCGCAAATGATGCGAACACATGGCAATGTAACCGCCGCCATAGGCTTTACGCATAATGAGCGTAATCTTGGGCACTGTGGCTTCAGAATATGCATACAACACTTTGGCTCCGTGTCGGATAACTCCGGAGTGTTCCTGATCAACGCCGGGTAAATAGCCGGGCAGGTCAACAAGGGTAACCAACGGGATGTTAAATGCATCGCAATACCGGATAAAACGGGCTGCCTTGTCAGAAGAATCAACATCTAAAACGCCGGCCAGAACCATGGGTTGGTTAGCTACAAAACCAACAGTATCACCCTCCATACGCCCGAAACCGATGACCATGTTTTGAGCAAACAATTCCTGAACTTCCATAAAATCTGAATCGTCCGTCAGTGAGCGAATTACATCGCGTACATCATATGGTTCGCGGGGATCGGAAGGAATAATTTCTTCAATGTTGTATTTTCTGGTTTTGGGCTTCTTTTTTGGGTATTTTGCTGCTTTGCGCGTGTTGTTCCAGGGGATATAGCTCACGAGGGATTTAATCTGGTTAAAACACTCTTCTTCGCTTTGTGCAAAAAAGTGAGCATTACCCGTGGTTTCGCAATGTACACGGGCACCACCAAGTGCTTCCATGCTAATTTCTTCTCCGAGAACCGTTTTGATAACTTCCGGACCGGTGATAAACATTTTGGAGATATTTTCTACGACAAAAACAAAATCTGTCAGAGCCGGAGAATAAACAGCACCACCAGCACAAGGGCCGAGAATTACTGAAATCTGTGGAATAACACCGGAGGCAAGTGTGTTACGATAGAAAATTTCGCCATAACCTGCTAACGAATTTACACCTTCCTGAATACGGGCTCCACCGGAGTCGTTGATGCCAATCAGCGGGACTCTTAACTTCAGCGCATGATCCATGATTTTGGTAATTTTTTTGGCGTGCATCCATCCCAGAGAGCCACCAGCCACAGTAAAATCCTGCGCGTAAATACATACAGGATGTCCGGAGATGGTTCCTGTTCCTGTGAGAACACCATCACCCGGAAGGTATTTCTTATCCATATTAAAATCCTTGGCTGCATGTTCCACAAACAAGTCATATTCGTGAAAAGTATTTGTGTCAAGCAAAGCAACAATACGTTCACGGGCAGTCATCTTTCCGATGGCCTTTTGCTTTTGAATGGCTTTGTCGCCTCCGCCTTTTAGCGCACTTCTCATGCGTCTGCGCAGGTCGTTTGATTTTTCTTTAAGTCCCATAATTTTATATTAAGAGTCTGAGTATTAGCGAAAAAAAAGAGATAAGTAAAGCAACATAGCATTGCAGGCTCTCTTATCTCCGGTTGCAAAAGTAATTGTTTTTGGAAAAAAGTCAAGTTTTTTAATCAATATACTTTGGTTATTTTTGCAATTGTTAAGATATTAACGGTATTATGAACATAGAAGCAATACGTCAATATTGTATGGACAAACCAGCTGTTACCGAGAGTTTTCCTTTTGATGAGGTTACACTCGTTTTTAAAGTGGCTGAAAAAATGTTTGCACTCGTGAATCTCGATGGTAACCTTAGTATAAATTTAAAATGTGACCCGGATAAGGCGCTGGAACTTCGTGAACATTATCCGGCAGTGCGGCCGGGCTACCACATGAACAAACGGCTGTGGAATACCATTGTGCTGGATGATTCACTGGACAACGATTTGATCATGTCATGGATAGATGATTCGTACAGGTTGGTGGTGGATAAATTGCCTAAAAAAATACGGGAAAAATTAGTCCAAGCGGACGCTTGAACCAGTTTATGTTTTCAATCCGTTGGCTGGTTCAACGTCCGCTTGGTTATACATCTTTTCAATCCGTTGGCTGGTTCAAGCGTCCGCTTGGACCAATATATTTCGTAATTTCGTAAAAATAAATTGTCATTTCCCTTTATGAGCCGGAATTATAAGTTTTTTGACAATACGGAATTGTATTTCGTTACCTATACTGTTGTGAGCTGGGTAGATGTTTTTACACGAGATGAATACAGGAATGTGCTACTTGACAGCTGGAATTATTGTATTAAAAACAAAGGGCTGAAAATATATTCATGGTGCATTATGACAAATCATGTGCATATGATTATTTCAAGTGATAAAAACGATCTCAGCAACATTATGCGTGATATGAAAAGTTTCACTTCCACCACAATAAAAAAGATGATTATTGATAATCCTCGTGAAAGTCGTAAAAAATGGATGTTGAAGATTATGAAAGATGCCGGACTTAAAAATAAGAACAACAATGAATTTCAGCTTTGGCAACAGCATAATCATCCCATTATTTTAGATTCCAATTTTATGCTTGAACAAAAATTGGATTATATTCATAACAATCCGGTAAAAGCGGGGTTTGTGGATGAACCTGAAAGCTATTTGTACAGCAGTGCACGTGATTATGCGGGGATAAAAGGTTTGGTGGATGTTGTATTTATTGAATAGTTGGAATAGGTCCAAGCGGACGCTTGAACCAGAAGTTGGAAAAAATCCAAGCGGACGCTTGAACCGGTCCATGTTTTCAATAATTTGAATTATGGTCCAAGCGGACGCTTGAACCAGTAGTTTTATTTTTCTAACAAATAAAGCATAAAAGCATCTTCCATAGCAGTTTCTTTATATTGTTCAAAACGGCCGGAAGCACCGCCATGGCCGAAATCCATATTGGTCCAAAGCAACAGGAGATTATTATCAGTTTTCATATCCCGCAGTTTGGCTACCCATTTGGCTGGCTCCCAGTATTGCACCTGGCTGTCGTGCAGGCCGGTAGTAACCAGCATGGCCGGATAATTCTGCACTTTTACGTTGTCGTAAGGTGAATACGAGAGCATATAGTCATAATACTTTTTGTTGTTGGGATTTCCCCATTCGTCGTATTCTTCAGTGGTGAGTGGAATATCTTCGTCAAGCATAGTGGTAACCACATCCACAAAGGGAACGGCTGCAATAACTCCTTTGAAAAGTGTGGGTGCAGCATTGACTATTGCTCCCATAAGCAGCCCGCCTGCACTGCCGCCCATGGCAAATAGCTTGTTGGCAGAGGTATATTTGTCTGAAATGAGATATTTTGCACCATCGATAAAATCTAAAAAAGTATTTTTCTTTTTTAGCAACTTCCCATCTTCGTACCATTGGCGTCCCATTTCCTCACCACCACGTATGTGGGCAACGGCAAAAGCAAACCCGCGGTCGAGCAGGCTAAGTCTTGAAGAACGAAAAACAGATTCCATGCTATAACCATACGAACCGTAGGCATAGAGCAACACCGGGTGTGAGCCATCTTTCCGGAATCCCTTTTTGTAAACGATACTTATGGGAACTTTCACGCCATCGCGGGCATCTGCATATATTCTTTCGGTAACATATTGTTCGGGTTGATAGCCGCCAACTACTTTTTGTTGTTTTTTCAACTGTCTGTCACCAGTACCCAAATTGTAATCGTAGATGGTATTGGGCGTTTTCAGCGAAGTGTATCCATAGCGTAGGATTTGACTACTGTATTCCTCATTATCATCGAAATAGGCATAATAATCAGACTCATCGAATTTCAGATAATGGTTAGTCCCATCTGCGGTATTAAATACCCGGAAACGCAACAGGCCGTTTTTCCGTTCTGAAATTACAAAGAACTTTTCAAAAACTTCTGCTTCTTCAAGTAGTACGTCTTTTCGGTTGGGAATGAGCTCTTTCCAGTTTTCTATGCCTGTTTTGTCAAGAGGTGTTTCCATGAGCCTGAAATTTTTGGCTTTGTAATTGGTGCGAATCAGGAACCGGTCACCTTGTTGGGCTATTTCGTATTCCACTTTTTTCATGCGTTGGGCAAAAACCCTGAAATTCTCTTCCGGTTTGTACGCATTCAGCAGATGGTATTCTGTGGAAAGTGTTGATTCAGCGCTGATAATAACAAATCTATCGGATTTACATTTATAAACGCTAATATCAAAAGAAGCATCCTTTTCGTGGAATATGAGTTGGTCGTTTTTAACAGATTTACCCAAGGTATGGCGGAAAACTTTGTAAGGCCGCAACGCCGCATCTTTGATGGAGTAAAACAGGGTATTGTTGTCATTGGCCCACGCGATGTCTCCGGATGTGTTGGGGATTTTGTCAGAAAATGTTTCGCCGGTTTCCAGATTTTTAAAAAAGAGCGTGTATTGGCGTCGGCTGACGGTGTCAAGGCTGTAAGCAATTATTTTATTGTCAGGACTTATTTCCCAGTTGTTGATATCGAAAAAACGATGTCCTTCAGCCATTTTGTTTCCATCAAGCATAATTTCTTCATTGGAATTTGTTCCTGTTTTCTTTCGGCAATAAACAGGATATTCTTTTCCCTCCTCAAAACGTGTGTAATAAGCATAACCATTTACCGTGTATGGGACGGAGCTGTCTTTTTGCGGAATGCGTCCGACTATTTCATCAAAAAGAGTTTTCTGTAATGCTTTGGTGGGCTTGTTGAAAACCGTTTCGGTATAATCGTTTTCTTCTTTCAGATAAGCGATAACTTCCGGTTTATCCCGTTCGTTGAGCCAGTAATAATTATCGGTACGGACCTGACCGTATTTCTTTAATTTTTTGGGAATTTTTTTCGCTTTAGGCGGAACTGTTTTTATATTTTGCGTTTGCATCGGCTATGGTTGAGATGATCTGAATATGATAATCAATAAATTTAAAAACAGGGCTTCATTTTGTTTGGCGATTTGCAAAGAACGGAAAAAACGAGGATAAAAAAAACCGGCTTATGAGCCGGTTTGTATAGAGCGCTTCTAACGAAGAGGTTGGCGTTTTCTTATAGCCACTATAGAGAACCTGATCAGGCCAGGCATAACATTGTAACTAATATCGGATAATCCGGAAACTGGAAACGGCGGCATCCACGTTCAAATGAATTTTGTTTTTGGCCGTATCATAATTTGCCGTCTGGTAATGGCCGCTGCTGATTTTTTCGAATCCGGAAAGGTGTTTTCCGGACATTACGGCGGTAATTTCTAAATCACATCCTGTACTTTGGGGAACCTTAATAGTGATAGCCGATGCACCGGCATCTATATTTATCTTTACATCAGGATATTTGTCGCCAAGTGTAATTTTAAAAGAACCGGCGCCACCATCCAGACTGACTTTTCGTACTCTAAAATTACTCAGGTCGTAATTGACCGAGCTGGCACCTGCATTTAGGTCGATATCCCATAACGGTGCAGGATTTAAGGCAATAGTAACTTCTTTATGATTGTTGTTGTGAAAGATACGCTCGTCCTTTTCTGAAAACGTGATGTTGACATTGTGATTGGTCCTGTTTATAAAATATTGATAATGATATCCGTATGTGCCTTTTTGCAAAAAGGTGAGTAAATTGGAAGTGGTGTCGTTGATAATAAACTTTCCGGCAGCGGCATCCATCTCCAGCCTGGCATTCTTAATGGTGTCAGCATAAGGGATGGTAATACGTCGTTGATTTTTAAGAAAATCTGCAGTTGCCTCGCCGGCATGTTCGCCTTTTTGTTCACTTCTTTCATAGGAATAAGTGGAATTGTCAAAGTTGGAAAATACATCCCAGGGTGAGTGTGAGCGGGGTGCTTCCAGTACAAACCAGGTAGCTCCACCCAAAAGAATGATAAGAACACCTGTTTTTATTGTTTCGCGAATGGGCAGAACTGACAATCCCCATAGGATAAAGAGCAGTGGCCACAGACGAAGAATGTTAAACCAGTCGAAATCAATAATTCCGATATTTCTGCCAATAAGCAGGCCGCCAATAATGATGAGGCTTAATCCCCAAAAAACATTTCTGAATTTCATTGTTGTCTGTTTTTAGATTTTAAAATAGTTGGATCGATAATAAAAAATCCACCGATAATAAGCAATACCGGCCACAGATTGCCCAGGTCAATCCAGGGCATCATCCGGTTTGCAAGGAAAAGAACCCCCAAAACAATGAGGATGATTCCTGCTATAAGGCTTGTGTTGGAAGGTGTATTTTTTTTTGTGGGAGCAACGGGAGGTTGTTGCTCTGCTGATGCGTTTTCTGTATGGACTTCATTATCCTGCGGTGTCGATTCGCCTGATGGAGATGCCGAACTGCTGTTGCTGTATTGAAATGGAATCCGCTTAGGCGGAATTACAATCCACATGATGATATAAGCCAGAAGTCCTCCGCCTCCAAAAAGAACCAACAACACGAACAGAAGCCTGAAAATAACCACATCAATGTCAAAATACTCAGCCAGTCCTCCAGCTACGCCGGCTATTACTTTGTCGTTGATTGTCCTGTACAATTTTTTACTTTGTGTCATCTTTTTTTGTTTTTGATTTCATGGCAAAAATAGGGGTAGAATACGCGTTGCGAAACAAAAAATCGGTAATTGGCGGTATTTTGTCGGTGAACGGACGGGAATGCGAAATTACAGGGAATATGGAATATAAAGAATGGTGAATAAAGCGAAAAATTTCGACACACAGGGGAATGATTATAGGTTCCATCTTATAGTTACGGCGTCATTGCGATGAGCATAGGGTGGGTTTGTGTGTAGGGCGAAGAAGCCATCTCAGCTATTCAACAACTTGCATAAGCAAAAAGATTGCTTCACCTCCCGAAAGCTTTCGGGATCCTCGTAATGGCACAACGGTTGTAATATCAATTAGTTAGTAAATTATAAACATATGAGATGTAGATCATGGATCTTGGTGTTCTTATACTTTCAGATTACTCCGGAGGAGTGCTTGTGGCACAAATCTGAAAGAGCAGTCAGGTTATTAAAAAAGGCCGCTCATAAAAGCAGCCTTTTGTACATCGAATAGGAATCCCCGATTATAACAAACTATCAATAATCTTGTTCAGGGTAGTGCTGGGGCGCATGGCTTTTTCTGCCAATGGATCTTCGGGCAGGTAATAGCCGCCGATATCGGTAGGTTTACCTTCGGAACCCATAATTTCATGGACAATTGCTTTTTCGTTTTCTGTCAATTGTTTGGCAATATCGGCAAATTGTGCTTTAAGCTCCTG
>WFNG01000156.1 GCA_015488735.1 Bacteroidales bacterium
AGTATTTTTCGGTATGGTAATGAAAAGTTTATAAAAGCCACGGGGATGCAGTTTACACCCATAGAAAAAACAATTAAAAGAACTGCAGAAATTTTTCTGAAAGAGCAGTAATTGTTACTTTCTGATAAGAGTTTCCAGTTGGTTTAATGCCTCTTCCTCCGGAAGGTTTTTGAAAAGAATGGTTTGACCTTTATACAGGTCTATTTTTCCCGGTGCGGAACCCACAAATCCATAATCGGCGCCAGCCATTTCTCCCGGCCCGTTCACGAAACAGCCCATAACCGCTATTTTCAATCCTTTTACATTACCCAGCCGGTATTTTACTTTGTTCAACTCTTTTTCAATATCAAAATGGGTACGACCGCAGGAAGGGCATGCCACAAATTCAGTTTTGGAATAACGTAAACCGCGAGCTTGCAATATTTGCAAAGTCAACTCCCTGAGGCTTTCTCCGTTACTGGCAGGACCGTTAACAAGAAGCAAACTATCTGCTTTTTTCTTTTCATAGGCCAGGTTAAAATCTACCGGGGCACGAAGAACGAGATCATTGTATGGAAGGTCTGGATAGGATAGGAGCAAGAGTGAATTTTCTGGAGAGATGGTCTTTTTTTCATCAATTAGAACCATATCTGATTGTTGATTTTCAGGAATATCACCATACGATACATAGCTGGTTTGTACCACCGAAACTTGTTGGGAATGCCCATAAAATTCTATTAACTTTTGTGCCACAGGAATTTCCTTTTCAGGTGCTTCAGTAAGCGATACGCGAATAGTGTTTCCGATGCCATCTGCCAGCAAAGTGCCAATACCCATGGCCGATTTAATACGGCCTTCTGTACCGTTGCCAGCCTCGGTAACTCCAAGATGTAGCGGGTAGTTCATTTTGTTTTTTAGCATTTCTCTAACCATAAACCTGTTGGCCTCTATCATGGTTCGTACATCGCTGGCTTTAAGCGAAAGAATCAGGTCTTCAAAATGATTTTCCCGGCAAATCCGGATAAATTCCATGGCAGAAGCCACCATTCCCCGGGGTGTATTGCCGTATTTGTACAGAATTCTATCGGAAAGAGAACCATGGTTAATGCCTATACGAATGGCTGTGTTATGTTGTTTACATATATGGAGTAACGGCTTGAGGTTTTGGGAGGTTTGTTCCAGCTCTGCCTGATAACCGGCTTCGGAATACTGTTTATTTTTGTGATGTGAACCGGAATAATTTCCGGGATTAATACGCACTTTTTCTACGATTCCGGCGGCAATTTCAGCAGCTTTGGGTTGGAAATGTATGTCAGCAATAAGAGGAATGTCAATTTCTTTCTCCATTAATTTGTCACGAATATTTTTCAGGTTTTCTGCTTCGCGGATGTTAGCTGCTGTTATGCGAATCATGTCACAACCGGCTTCCACCAACCGGATAATTTGTTCAACCGTGGCTTTTGTATTCAGTGTGGGTGTGTTGGTCATGCTTTGAATACGCACGGGATGGCTGTTGCCCAGTGGCAGATTGCCAATAAAAATTTCCCGACTGATAAATTTTTCGGACATGAGCAATGTTTCAGATGGCAAAGATACGGCGGAATAATGCATGCCGGCACATTATTTTTTGCACTTAAGCGGAAGTCTTTTTCTCAAATTTCAAGATATTCCCTTAATTTTGAAAAAAAATTATAACCATGAAAAATATTATTCACACACAAAATGCTCCGGCTGCTATCGGGCCTTACAGTCAGGCCGTAGAAGCCAACGGAATGTTGTTTATTTCCGGGCAGGTGGCCATAAGCCCTGAAACAGGAAAAGTAGTTACCGGAGGTATTACCGAACAAACTGAACAGGTGATGAAAAATATCGATGCCATTCTCAAAGAAGCTGGTTACGGTTTCCGGGATGTTATCAAGTCAACCTGCCTGCTTAGTGACATGGGAAACTTTGCCGCCATGAATGCTGTTTACGGGAAATATTATCCTGAAAATCCACCTGCACGGGCTGCATTTGCTGTAAAAGAATTACCCCTCGGTGTTTTGGTTGAAATAGAAACCATTGCGGTGAAATAATGTTAATACCCAAAATTATCCGCACGTTTAAAAACCATTGCCACCCGGAATAATTCCAAGGCAACAATGGATTTAGAGAATTATTTCCCCTTCTCTTTCAATATTTCCAGCGCAGCCTGTTTTGCAGCGGCCAGTGTTTCGCGGTCTACCTTATGCATTAAACGGCCTTTGGTCAGGTCATCGGATAGGATGTGATGGTCCAGCAGCAACATTTGTATAATAATGTTGTTCACTTGTGTCTCCTGTGCATAATTTCCGGCAATATAAACCTGACCGGTATATTGCCTGAATGTTGAGATAAGAGATGTCATGTTTGGAAGATGGAGTAGCTGATGATACGTTTCGCTCATGGCCGACAATTCCCGGTTCATGTTGGGTGTTACCAAAAGCGGTTGAAATGCACGGTTGCTATCTATTCGTTTTTTTAGATTTGAAAGATCAATCTTTTCCTGCTGGTTGTCAATACGTACCAGTTTGGCTTTACGCATTTGTTCCATTTGCCAGAGCCAGAAATTATAACGGTCTATTTCTGCATTTTGTCCTGCTGCTGCCAATATTGTGGCATATACTTCTCTTATAAGGTGTTTAACCCGATTTTTGTTTTCATTGATATCCGGACGTTTGTTACGGACTTCACGAATCAGACGGCGCATATCTTCGGCAGCAATCTGTGGGCCGGTAATCTCTTTTCCTTTCCGGCCAATGTCGGTGGAAAGAATACCCAGCTGTACCTTTTTCCCCTTACCGGTTTTGAGCACTTCCACCAGATGTTTTTTGCTTTCAAACTCCCCTTCTTCAGCTACAAAAGGTTGTCCGGCTGGTGTACTGGCCAGGGAATTGAACAAGGTGTTGAACAGGGTGCGATCGATAATCTGTGACTGTTCCTCTTCCTCGTGAACAATATGTGCCACAAAACGATTTTTAATAATATCGAAATCAACATCTGATATTGTCCATTCTTTGTCTCCTTCACAAAACTTCTTATCCGTGAATATTTTATCCACGACTTCTTCCAGGTTAATCTGGTCTATCATTTTGTAAGAGGAACAGAGATAGTATCGTTTGGTGTAATCGTCATATTCCCAATCCAGTACATCGTCGATGTATGCACCGTGGCGATCCATAACCTCAACAATATTTTTGTCACTGGTGTAGCGCATCAAAGTACGCTGAAAATTAGGATTGTCTCCGCTGGTTGCTTTTTCTTTTCGCTCACCGTGAGAATTTCGGTATAGTATGAAGTTTTCGGGATTTTCGTAACGTGTAATACCTGCCTCTTCCCGTGCAAAATTACTGGCTGTAAGCATAATGTCTATTTTGTATGGCATGCTTACATCACACAATCCGCTAATGGTGCTGCGTGAGTTGAGGTCTTCCACGTTGGAATCGGAAGCACTCTCGAAAAGTGTGTAATAGAATTTTATGTATTCGGGATCGAAATCTGTAACCCGGCTGAAATCTCCCTCTTCGGTACCAATACCATAAAGGTTTCCATCCTGATCGGGAAACAGATGAAGCATGTCGCCGGCAATCATTTTCAGCGAACGCACGCCGGTAAGGTTCTGTTTCATCCATTTAAGCATCATGGCAGCCAGCATTTCCGACTTTCCAACACCACTGTCGCCACTAATCTGTACCACAAAAACAGCGCCATCTTCTTCTTCCACGGCAAACATTGAACCATGAATGGGAATACCTCCCATCTCTTTTATCTTCTCGTTCATTACAGTAAGACGAGGTTTCTTGATATTACCGAAATAATCGGCTTCTTTGCGGAGTGGTACTACAATGGTTTTGATGTTTCCACGCGGACCGGGTATGTCGAAATATCCAGTTTGTGGGAAAGAGATAAGCTTTTCAGGGAAACCGTAGAAACAGATGGTATCAGGAATAAACTTTTGGATATCTTCCAGTGTGGTTTCCTGTTTTTGCATCAATCGGAAATTATCGGCAAGGTATTTCATGTACGATTTATGAAAAACAAATAACTCGTTCACCAAACCGCCGTTAAAAATTTTACAACGGTAGTCGCCGGCATCCATTTTCCCGATAAACTGTTGAATACGGTTTCGGAAAAAGTCTGGCATAGGCCGTGTGTCCAGCACTTTTATGTATTCGTTTGAGTTTTTCTGTGCCAGTGCTTCCAGTTTTTCCTGTTTGTCTTTTTCGCCGTGCAGCCTGTCGAGGCGATGATAGGGAAATTCCCGTTTCTTTGAATCGGTTACAATCCGGGTATGTGTCTGCACGTTTTGTTCCGTACCAATAACGCCACACTGTGAAAGCATCTGTGGAATCCATTTGAGATCATATTCTTTGTTTTTGACAAGTGCGTGTTGCTTAATGTCGAAATGTTCATAAACACTAATACCGTGTTGTATCATTTCATTAATAGCCGAATTTTGTTTTAGAAATCCGGCTTCAGCAAGGCGCATAACCATGTGTACATAAGGATAATAATGCTCGTTGGCTTTGGTCTTGTTCATGAGTTGGATGAGGAAAAGAACAAACCAGCGTGTTTCGCGATGCAGATTTGCAGCCGGAACTTTTTTATTCCCGTTTTCTGAAACTTCATCCCACAACAAATGCCATTCCTGCGGCAATGCCTCATAAAGAAATTCGTTGATTAATGTCTCTGCTTCCCGGTCTCCGATTTGCCTTGTCTTATCATGAAAAGCTTTGAACATATTCACAAGGTTTATTTTAAAATGGCTTTTTTCTTTTAGCAGATAGAGATATGCAATACGTTGTTCAGTAGATATTTTCTGAGAATGTACCCGCTTATATATCCGTTGGTTGACATCTCCGAAAAGTTTTTTCCCAAGATTCAGGCCGGCTTCTTCGAAATCAGAATAAATCTCATCTCCAAAAGTTTTTAATGATTGATCCAGGTCAATATTATTCGTATTCAGGCCGGTAATACCGATAAATTTTTCCAGAATATTTTCCAACAGTTCCATCATGGAGGGTGCTGAAGGGTCATTTTCAAAAGGAAGGTTAAAGTGCATCATCAGCTCTTCGATATATTTACGTAAAAGCCTATTCAAACCTTCTATACGGGCCACATCCGAATGGTGGTTGCCACTACTCTGCAGAGCCATTATTTTTGTTTTTCCGGAAGAGAACAGCATCCGTTCCATTTCCAGTAAAATCTCAGCTATAATCAAATCTTCATCGGGGGCATCCAGCACGTAGTTGTTCGGTTCGTAATCCAATTTGTTACTGATATATTTTAGCAATGTCGATTTGCCAAAGTAAGCCACTACACGGCTGAACGGCCAGTGCTTAATAGCGGGAATTTTTTGGTAAACCTGAGGGAGAAGCATTTCGTAAATAGAGGTAAAGGCTTTGCTTTGAACAAATTCTGACAGAGAAGAGCAGCGCCCCAGCTCTTCTGTAAACTCAATAACGGCATTTTGAGAATCGTCAATGGCATGAATACTAACACCACTAATTGCAGGAGAAGCATGATACAGCGTCCTGCGGTTGTCGATGAGCAGTGTAAGCAAGGGCTTTTTTTTCAGGTTGCGGATAAGGTAAAAATCTTCTAAAACACTGTCGATAAAGGCACGCTCGGATGACAGTGAGAAAATTTCATTGAGAAGTTCATCGGTGCTGTAGTTTTTGTTTTCAGGATTGGTTTTGGCCTCATAGAACCGTTGCCAGTATTTAAGTACTATTTCAAGCGCGTTTTTTATCTCCTTACGGAAAATATCATAGGAAGTTGTAGTTCCTTCGAGATAACCTCCAAGGGAAAAGCGCAAAAATCCCGTTTGGTAGGGAATAACGGCAATTCCACGTTGTTCGGCCAGCTTTTGGGTAAATTTCTCCAAATCCTGATAAGAAAAAAATTGTTTTAATTGTATGTTAAACAGAAAGGAACCATCAGAAGCTACCGTGCGGGCATATTTTCCGGCATCTCCTTTAAGAAGTTCACGGGCAGTGTCTTTTCCAATTTCCAGCCGTTTAAGCGATTCATTACGAAAATTTTTGTTAACCCTGAAACCGTTGAGTGTTGCCACAAGTTGCTTCTGATAGTACGCGAAAAAAGGTTCGTCTTTGTACTTGAAATCATCGGGAAGTTCCAGCATGTTAAGTTTATCAATAGCCACCAGCTCGTTCAGCAGAAACAGGTGTAACGGACTTCCTTCAAACGATTTCTCAGGATGTGTATTTTTCCTTTTTCTGTCCCCTGATTGTCCTGTACAGGTTTCGATAATGTATTGCTCAATAAGCCGTTTTATTTTTTGGCGGGAAGCGTTTCGCGGCAGTTTTTCTTCGAGAATATTTTTAATCTGTTTGGCCTGCTGGGCAGTCTCCAGCACATTTACCAACATGTACAACGAGTTGGTATTACCGGATTCTTTGCTGTTTTTTCTACGGGCAAAATCGATGACTTCTTTTTTGGAAGGTGTGGCTACGATGGAGCCTAGTCTGTCGCCCGTGGCACCCAGATTTTTGGTTGTTGAAATGGACGAAACCATATTCAGTCTTGCATATTTTTGGCTGAGGTTGTCCATAACATACCGGGAAATAGTACGCCATTTCGGCTCAGAGGGGTCTTTGGTTTTTACGGTATCGTTGTATGCTTCATCCAAAAATAGTGTGATTTTACTGGTACTGATAAATTTCAGGAAGTTCAGTAGTGACAGGTTATTGAAATCGGAATATCCGGATGGGTTTGCCGGATCGTTAATGACAATGGTTAGGTTTTCACAAAAACGATCCCACAGGTTTCCGGTTTCATCAAATATCTGGAAAGTATTTTTCATACGTTCCAAACGCAATGTCAGCCGGTCAAAATCGATACGTCCTTCGGGGGTAATACCAATTTCCATGTCAAATGGATTGATGTCGAACCGGTCGGTGGGAAACAAATCCAGATATTCCCATGAAGAGTATTTGTTGAAAAGGATATACGGTTTGAGGATTTTTTCTTCTTTGACAAAAAGCACATCGCGGATAATCATTTGTACATCATCCGAAATAGAAGTTTTTTTCAGGTTGGTCAGGCTGCTGATAAATTCCTTAATGATATGCTGTTCCGAAGGTGTGCATGTATTGTATTTATCCAAAATACCAAGATCGATAAGTACGTTCTTTAAACGACCTTCGTTGTCAGCTTCATTTTCGGCCTTAATCAGGTATTGTTTATACTTTTCAAGAAACAGATTAATACCAAAATTTTTATGAAAATGATTTTTCAGTGTACGCTGGTAAGTGTCCGGATAAAGGTCAAGGATTACCCGACATCGATCCACAATTTCCTTATGAATGGGTTTGAGTTTGCGATGAAGCAAATAATCGCCATAGGTTTTTATTTGGTTTCTGCCTCCTCCTTCTACCACAGTGGCTATGTGCAGCATTTTTGTTCCTGAATAAAAATATTTGAGCGTTCTTTCTTCAAAAGCATCAATAAGTGATTTGTTCAACTGTTTTTGTTGTGTGCCATCAGTACAACGAATAATGATATCCAGATAATTATTCAGTTTGGTAAGTGTATATTTATCCTTGATGATTTGGCGCGAAAACTCATCGAATTTAAACAGACTCAGATTTTTCTCCGGATTGTCTGTTACACCCAGTTGTTCTTTTTTAAGTTGCTTAAGTTCATCTTCGTATGCGGCAATTTTTTCTTTCGTACGCAATTTAAACTTCTTCAGGTTGTCCTGGCTTACTCTTTCCAGAATCAGGCGCAGGTTCATCTGGCTGTTGGCCAAAGCTCCCAGCTTTTTGGTATGTACTTTATCAAGGCTTTGGATAATTTTGTTGTGGAAACAAAATACCAGGCTGGTGTTGGTGCGAATAGCCATGGAAGAATTGTCCACAAAGATCATGCGGCTCAACGAGGGAAACCATTTTGGATTGCCAAAGGAATTGCGGGTAAGTGATTTGACTTTGATGACAAAGACAGCGGTGTTGCTTTGCCGTAGTTCCTGAAAAAGCTGGTCATCATTTTCGTAATCAACCACCACAACCTGATCCGGATGAAAAATTTCTTCCTTAAGCAGACCGATCACCGTTTCGGGACTTCCGCTTACAGCAGTGGTAAGTAATCCGTTAAGTCCTTTGAAATAGGTGCTTTGGGATATTCGTTCCAGAAAATCAGTTTTTTCGGCTTTGGTGGTATAATGTGCACTTTGAACGACCATCTGTTCCAGTACATCCAACAGATAATTCCACTGAAGCTTTTCCTGGTCATCATAAATGCCTAGCACTTCCCGGAAACGGCGTAGCACAGAAACTTCTTCACCAAGTAAAATACTGAATCGGAATTTAAGGTTAGCTTGTGTAAACGGTGGTGTTCCCATGGAGAAATCGTGAAAAGCCAGCACTCTTTTGGCCTCTTCCTGTTTTTCATCGTTAATGAGTTCGGTATCCATAAGATTGACCAGCCGACTGCGAAATTTATTCAACTGCGACCGGTACTGAAAAGCTTTGGACTCATCGTGGGGAAACAACATAAGCGATACATCGCCATACGATGGGAAAGCCTCCTTTAGCATCAGCAACTGACGTTGTATCTCTTTCTGCTGGTAAACAGGATCGTCCGGTTCTTCGAAACAAAGCCGATAGAAATTTTTCAACAGATCCATGTAATGTGGAGGCAGAAAGTTCTCCGCTTTCGGCTGTAAAGCCTGATAAAGATCAATAAAATCAAGGGCGTCTTCCCCTAAATCCAGTTTCGATTTACTTAATGTACGCATGGCTGTTGTTTTTAAATATTTCACCGGAATATAGATTGCTCTTTTTCCGTATGAAACAAAGTTAATGTTTTATTTTCTTGTTGTCTATCATTAAATCGTTAAAAAGTGTTGCTGGAAAAAAGAGCGGAACAGTTTGTGGGCCGCAAAGTAATTCCAAAATTATCACGATTCTTTTTTTATAAAAAAGGCCGGAAATTATTTGTTTCCGGCCTTTGGTTTCTTTGTTCTGAAAATCTGTTAATAAGATTTTTTGTGAACTTGTTGAACCGCCCGGCCGGAGGGGTCAATCATATTATTCAATGATTTGTCCCATGCGAGAGCTTCCGGGGTACTGCATGCCACCGATTTACCTCCCGGAACACAGTTGGCGGCTTCGTCACCCGGATAAAAATTATTAAAGATTGTCCTGTAAAAATAGCCTTCCTTGGTGGTTGGGGTGTTGATAGGAAAACGATACGCTGCTTTTTCAAGCTCCAAATCGGTTACCTGCCCGGCAGCTATTTCTTTCAGCGTGTCAATCCAGTTATAACCCACACCATCGGAGAACTGTTCTTTTTGCCGCCAGGCCACCTCTTCGGGAAGGTAGTCGGCGAAAATCTCACGCAAAATATGTTTTTCCATTTTGCCATCTTTCACCAGTTTGTCTTCGGGATTAATACGCATGGCCACATCCAGAAACTCTTTGTCAAGAAACGGAACACGGGCTTCCACGCCCCAGGCGGCCATGGATTTGTTGGCACGCAAACAGTCGAACATATGCAGTTGCGAAAGCTTACGCACGGTTTCTTCGTGCAATGCTTTGGCATTGGGCGCTTTGTGAAAATAGAGATAGCCTCCGAAAACTTCATCGGCACCTTCACCTGACAACACCATTTTTACTCCCATAGAGCGAATTTTTCGCGACATGAGGTACATGGGCGTTGCTGCCCGAATGGTGGTTACATCATAAGTTTCCA